>CAJQSW010000001.1 GCA_905616455.1 uncultured Candidatus Pelagibacter sp.
ATTATCATTCTTATTTGTTGATCTGTCGATTTAAATGCGAGAGGTCTTTTTTTACTATTTTTAATTCTTTTAATTAAAATCGATTCATTCCAGTTCAGCCAAAATGAAAAATGATTAGCAAGAATTTCTTTTCTAATTTTAGCATTAATAAACCCACCACCACCGAGAGCAACAACATTTTTAATTCTTTTTAAACTTTTGAGGGTAAATTTTTCTTCTAAATTTCTGAAGTAGCCTTCACCTTTTTTTTCAAATATTTCAGAAATACTCATTTCGGTATTCTTTACAATCAAGTTATCTATATCGATAAATGGAATATCTAATCTCTTAGAAACCAAATTACCAATGGAAGATTTTCCAGACCCCATCATGCCCAAAAAAACAAGGTTTTTATTTGAATTCATAAGCTTTCTTTATTGAAAAAACACAAATATGTCTTAATTTGAAATTAATACAGATTATATGCAATTTTCAAAAAATACAAGTAATGGAACAAGTAAAGGGTTTTTAATTAAAATGACATTAGTTTTAATCATCATTACTGGTGCTATGATATTATTGGGTAAAATTGATTTTCCATCTCCCAATAAAGAAATTGAAAAAATTATTTCAAATGAAAAACTTAAAATTGTTAAGTAAAAAATATTTACCAATTATCCTATTTTATTTATTTTTTGGACTTTCTGTTCAATCTGAAGAACCTATTGATATATGGAATATTGATGAGAAAAAAACAACTGAAAATATTGATGAAATTGAAAGCAACGGAGAAAAAAATATTACACAGAATAGTATCTATAAAATGCAATTTCAAAAAGATGATGAGCTAAATATAGAAGAAGATCAAACATTAGTCTCAAATAACATCAAAATTGTAGGATTGTATGACCCAGCAGAAAATGGGCTAAATATTAATATGTGGTCTAAATCGAATGGAGACCAAATTTTAAATATATTCAAAAGAATTGATAAAATGGATCTCTCAAAAGATGCCACAGAAATTTTAAATATTTTACTTTTAACCAATGCTTATTATCCTGAAATAAATATTTCTAAAGATGAATTCTTAGAATTAAAATCAAACTGGCTTATTAAAAATTCCAACTTTCAATTAATTGAAAACTATTTATTAAAAAATCAAATAATCAATGAACATCCAAAGCTTACTAAATTATTAGTAGATGATTATCTTTCTAAGTCAGAAATAAATAAAGCATGTGAAGTTTTCTCTAAAATTAAAGACACAATTCAGGATAATTATTTATCTAAATTCAATATTTACTGTTTAATTAATGATAATAGAAAAGATGAAGCTCAATTATTGTTAGATTTAATGAAAGAACGTGGTTTCAAAGAAAAATTTTATGAAAATAAAATAAACTTTTTAATGGGATATTCTAGTCAGCCAGATGTAGAAATGTCAGAAAAAACAATTTTAGATTTTCATTTATCACACAGAACCAATATCCAATTTAAATTTGAACCTACTGACTCTACTCCTGAACAAATTTGGAAATACCTTTCAACATCAAATTTATTAGATAATATTAAAGATGTAGAACTTACAGATATAGATAAAATTAATGATATTGAAAAAGCAACGCATGAAAAACACTATACAGAAAAAGAATTATTTGAACTTTATAAAAGGTTTCAATTTAATATTAATCAGCTGTTGAACATCAAAGAATCTACAAAAGTATTGTCAGCTGTTGAGTCAAGGGCATTAATCTATCAAGGAATTTTAATTACTACAGAAGTTGAAAATAAACTTTTATTAATAAATGCTTTAAAGAACTCATTAAAAAATGATGGAATAGAAAATGCATTTGATATGGAGCTTAGATTAATTTTAAAAGAAATTGATGAAGATGAAATTCCTTCAAATTTTACTTCATTTTATAATAATTATATTAATGAAAACAAAACTGAATTAACCAATATTAAGATAAATAATAAAATTTTGCACCAATCAAAGATGATTAACTATTTTATAGATAAAGAATCAGCCAAAAAAACAGCTAAAGATTTAAATGATTTACTAAAAAAGATTAAAAAGAATAAAAAGTATTTTTTTTCAAAAAAAGACATTATTTTAGTTGAGACCTTAAAATCCGACGGTATTAAAGTCTCAGAAAAATTTAAAGATTTATATGAGATAGAAGAGTCAGAGATACCATCTGATATTCAAATATTTATTAATAGTGGTGATATGGCAGCTGCTATGCTGAGAATTGTTGAGGTTATTGGCCGAGATGAGCTAAAGAACATTGATGAAGATACGTTATATTTTATAATAAGTACGCTTAACCAGCTTAATGTTGATCCACTAAGAAATAAAATTCTCCTTAAAATTCTTCCTTTAAAAGTTTAAAATTTATAATAAAATAACAGGTAATTATGTCAGTTAAAACAATTTTAACAGAACCAAACAAGTTATTGCGACAAATATCAAAGAGTGTAGAAAAAGTTGGTGATGAAGAGAGGACACTTATGGACGACATGCTTGATACAATGTATGACGCTCCTGGAATTGGTCTTGCCGCTATTCAGATTGGAGTTCCTAAAAGAATTATTGTTATGGATATTAGTAAAGAAGAAAATAAAAAAGAACCAAGGTATTTTGTCAATCCTGTTATTACAAAAAAAAATAAAGACAAAGCAAAATATGAAGAAGGATGCTTATCCGTACCAGATCAATTTGCAGAAATAGAAAGACCTAATGCATGTGAGGTTGAATATTTGGATTATGATGGAAAAAAACAACTACTAAAAGCAGATGGTTTATTAGCAACTTGTATTCAACACGAAATGGATCATTTAGAAGGAATTTTATTTATTGACTATTTATCAAAATTAAAAAGATCCATGATTATAAAAAAACTTTCTAAAAATAAAGTTAATAGAGAAATTTTTTAGATAATGTTAAAAAAAATTGTCTTTATGGGAACACCATTTTTTGCTGTACCTATACTAACATCGTTATATCAAAATGGGTACCTAGTATCAGTAGTATACACACAGCCACCTCAAAAATCACAAAGAGGACAAAAAATTAATAAATCACCAATACAAGGAATTTCAGAAACCTTAAAAATAGAATACAGAACACCAAGTTCATTAAAAAATAATAAGGAAGAATATGATTACTTAAAAGAGCTAGATGCAGACATAGCAATTGTTGTTGCTTATGGACAGATTATTCCTAAAGAATATTTAAGTTTAGTTAAAAAAGGTTTTATAAATATTCACGCTTCACTTCTTCCTAAATGGAGAGGAGCAGCGCCCATTCAAAGATCAATTATGAATTTAGAAAAAGAAACGGGTGTTAGTATTATGAGAATAGGAGAAAAATTAGATACAGGACCTGTTTGTAATTCTTATAAGATAGAGATTATGCCTGACGATAATTCAGAAACGATAACTGAAAAACTTTCTACGTTAGCAGCAGAAAAAATATTAGATAACATTGATGAAATCTTAGAGGATAAAATAGAATTTAAAGAACAAAATCATAACAAAGCAAGCTATGCAACTAAAATTGAAAAAACAGAAGGCCAAATTGAATGGGATGAAACTGCAGAAAATATAATTGGTAAAATAAATGGATTATATCCAAGTCCTGGCGCTTTTTTTATACACAATGGAGAAAGATACAAAATTTTAAAAGCAAGCTTATCACTTGGTAGTGGTAAAATTGGAGAGGTATTAGACAACTATTTAGAGGTTAGTTGTGGCAATAAAAAATCAATTAAAGTTTTAGAAATTCAAAGACAAGGAAAAAGACCTCAAAATATTAGTGAATTTATGCTTGGATCACAGATTAAAAAAGGTTCAAACTTGAGTAATGCATAGATATCAAATTCTAATTGAATATGTAGGAACTAATTTTATTGGTTGGCAAATTCAGTCTAAAGGAAAATCAATCCAAAAATTAATTCAAACAAAACTATCTAAACTTTTAAAAGAAAAAATATTATTAATTGGGTCTGGCAGAACAGACGCAGGGGTTCATGCAACTGAACAGTCAGCACATTTTGAATGCAAAAAAGAAATACAAAACTTAGATAAATTTATAAAATCAGTAAATCACTTTGTAAATGATATGAATATATCGATTATAAACATTAAAAAGAGAAGCATAAATTTTCATGCAAGGTTTTCTGCAAAACAAAGGATTTATAAGTATGTAATTTTAAATCGATTAAGTAGACCTTCTATAGATAAAGAAAGAGGATGGCACATAATTAAAGAGTTAGATGTTACATTAATGAAAGAGGGTGCAAAAAAACTTTTAGGCACAAAGGATTTTTCTACATTTAGATCATCAAGCTGTAATGCTAAAAGTCCAATTAGAACTATGAAATCAATCAAAATTAAATCAATTAAAGGCAGAATTGAAATACAATTTAAATCTCAATCATTTTTACAACAACAAGTTAGATCAATGGTTGGTTGTTTAAAATATTTAGCTTCAAAAAAATGGAATTTAAAAAAGTTTGACTTTGTCCTAAAGTCAAAAAAAAGAATACTTTGTGCTCCACCTGCACCAGCTGAAGGGTTATTTTTAGAAAAAGTTATTTACTAGGTTTTTGCTGCCCGATACTGAATTTTTTATTAATTCTCCACCTTGACTCAGCTCGAACAATAAAGCCACAACAGTTTTTAGAACGGCACTTACATGGAAATTGTTTATAGTCTTCATCATAACCAAATCCATAATCAGCAGTTATTTCTTCACCTTTTTTAATATCTTTTATAGCAATCACCCATAACTTTAAGCCAGTACCGTTATAATCACAGTTATTAGAACAAGAGTGATTTATTAAACGTGCAGGGTTCCATGAAACATCTCCATCCATGTCATACTTTTTATTTAAGTTAAATAAGTAGATAGGTTTAGCATTATCAAATTTTTGAGATTCTTCAGTTTGTTTTTTAGTAATAATTTTACCAACATAATCTAAAATTCTAGTGCCTTCTTTAATATTTTGCGCCGCATAAAGTCCGCGACCCTTTTTATCTATGTCTGATTTTGTAATTTTATAAAGTTTCATTGTGAGTTCTTTAATGTCTATTGAGAAATTATCAATCAAATTCTAGTAAGGCTTTAACGTGCATCTCAGTACTTTCTTGGAGTGCTAAGAGATCGTAGCCACCCTCTAGGATGGAGACAACCTTTCCATCACAATATAATTTAGATAATCCTAAAGTTTTTTTAGTAATTTCATAAAAGTCTTTACTCTCCAGCTGAAATTGAGCTAAAGGATCGTCTTTATGGGCATCAAAACCTGCAGAGAGCAATATAAACTCTGGTTTAAACTCACTTATTTTCTTGAGCACATATTCATACGCATTTAAGTATTCTTCAGAAGTGGTTCCAGCTGGTAGTGGAATATTGAATATATTATTATATTTACCTTTTTCTTGTTCTGTACCTGACCCAGGGTAGAAGGGATATTGATGAGTTGAAATATATAAAACTTTCTCATTATCATAGAAAATGTCTTGAGTTCCATTTCCATGATGAACATCAAAATCAATAATTGCAATTTTATTAAGTTTATATTTATCTATTAAATAATTAGCTCCAACAGCTACATTGTTATAAATACAAAAACCCATAGCTTTATTTTTTTCTGCATGATGTCCTGGAGGTCTGACAGCACAAAAAGCATTCTTAAATTCATTATTTTGAACACCATCAATAGCTGTAATAATTGATCCTACAGCGTCTGAAGTAGCCTCTTTACTTCCTGGAGATACAATTGTATCTCCATCTAAAAAAGACAATCCTTTTTTTGGAAAAGATCTTTCTACAAAATTTACATAATCAGAATTGTGAGTTATTTCTAAAAGTGACTTGTTAAATTTTGAAGGTTTTTTCCAAATTAAATTTTTATTATCTATCTTTTTAAAATTATCGATAACCACTGTAACTCTATCAATTTTTTCTGGATGTCCA
Organism: uncultured Candidatus Pelagibacter sp.; assembly: GCA_905616455.1. Next base: position 5,966 of record CAJQSW010000001.1, read on the forward strand.
TTGCCTGTATTGTGATTTTGATAAGTATCAGAGGTTATTAAACCAGTTTTCATTCAAAATAATTTTCTAAAATACTAGAATATATTTTTGTTAACTTTTTTAGATCTGAAATGGATACTGCCTCATCTACTTTATGCATAGTTTTACCTACGAGGCCAAATTCTAAACATGGAGCAATTTTTCTAATAAATCTTGCATCTGAAGTTCCACCTGTTGTGGATAACTGAGGTTTAATTTTTGTAATTTTTTTTATAATTGATTGAATCATATAAGTAGTTTTATTAGGTTTAGTTAAAAAAGCCTCACCTGATACACGATATTCTATTTTAAAATTAGACTTATTTTTTTTAGTAATATTTCTAAAGATTTTATTTAATCTATTTTTTAAGCTAGAAGATGAGTGTTTATTGTTAAATCTTATATTAAATGTAGCTCTTGCAAAACCTGGTATAACGTTATCGGCAGTATTATCAATATTGATCTTAGTTACTTCTAAATTTGTTGGTTGAAAATCTTTTGTCCCTCTATCAAATTCTATTTTTTTTATTTCATTTAATATTTCGATCATTGAAGTTGATGGATTGTTAGCACGATGAGGATAGGCAACATGGCCTTGAGTTCCAATTACAGTTAATTCGGCATTGATACTTCCTCTTCTACCAATTTTAATCATCTCACCAAGTTTGTTTGGATTAGTAGGCTCTCCTACTAAGCAAAAATCTATTCTTTCTTTTTTCTTTTTTAAATAATCAACAACTTTTTTAGTACCATTAATAGCCACACCCTCTTCATCACCTGTAATTAATAAGCTAATAGAACCGTTGAATTTTTTATTACTTGCTACAAAATTATTTACTGCAACAACCCAACTTGCTATTGCACTCTTCATGTCATTAGCACCCCTTCCAATCAGATGGTTTTTTTTAATAGCAGGACTGAATGGTTTCACAGTCCAATCTTTCAAATTTCCAGGAGGTACCACATCTAGGTGGCCTGCAAACATAAAGTTTGGCTGTGAATTACCCAGCCGTGCATATAGATTTTTAACAGGTTTAGATTTTTTATCTTTAAACTCTAAAATTTTACATTTAAATCCAATAGTCGTTAGTTTATCTGCTAAGAATTTCATTACACCCGCATCAATAGGTGTGATGCTAGGAAATCTTATTAGCTCCTTTGCTAATGTAATTTCATTATAAGTTGGCATTTAGTCTCTTAGTAGATCGTTAATAGAAGTTTTAGATCTAGTTTTTTCATCAACTTGTTTAATTATAACTGCACAATATAAAGCAGGACCCTTGCCATCTTTACTTGGTAAGCTACCAGGCACTATTACTGAGAAAGGTGGAATTTTTCCGTAGATTACTTCTCCAGTTTCTCTGTAGACAATTTTTGTAGATTGACCAATAAATACACCCATGGATAAGACCGATCCTTCACCTACGATTACTCCTTCAACTATCTCAGAGCGAGCTCCTACAAAGCAGTTATCCTCAACAATCGTTGGATTAGCTTGCATTGGCTCTAATACTCCACCAATTCCAGCACCACCAGATATGTGACAGTTCTTTCCTATCTGAGCACAAGACCCAACAGAAGCCCAAGTATCAACCATAGTTCCTTCATCCACATAAGCTCCAATATTTACAAATGAAGGCATCAAGACAACATTTTTGCCGATGAAAGATCCGTGTCTAACCACTCCATTAGGTACCATTCTAAACCCAGCTTTTTTATGTTCTTCTCTTCCCCAGCCTGCAGTTTTCCCTCTGACTTTATCCCACCATGTAGCATAGGGACCTGCAAGAGTTTGCATTTCGTTAGTTTTAAAACTTAAAAGAATTGCTTTTTTAATCCACTGATGAACTATCCACTCATTATTTTTTTTTTCAGCAACTCTTAAAACACCTTTATCAACATGTTCAATTGTTTTTTTAATTGCATCTAATATTGATTGGTCAGATTGGCCATTAATTGAATCTTTATTGTTCCAAGCTGTATTGATAATATTTTCAAATTCTTTCATAGTATTAATCTATAGTTTGTAGGTTAGTTTTATTGTGCTTTTAATATATTAATTTCTTGAAGAAAAGAAGGCAAGCACTTAATCTTATAATCAATATATGGTTTATCAGCATCTTTTTTTGCAAATGACTCATCATTTTCAAGCCAACAAGTTTTCATACCTAGATTTTTAGCTTGTTCTAAATTATGAGCAATATCTTCAATCAATATTGATTTTTTTGGATCTAAATCAAATTTTTCTACTATCTTTTTATAAGGTTCAATTTTTGGTTTTGGTATAAAGCTAGCATCAACGATATCAAATGCTCCATCAAATAGACCATCTATGCCAAGTTGTTTAGTTACATTTTCAACATGTGCATGAGAGCCATTTGTGAAAATATATTTTTTTTCCTTAATTCTAATTAATTCTTCTCGCAATACTTCATCTTTTGGAAGCCAACTGATATCTATATCATGAACAAATTCAAGAAACTCATGTGGGTCAATTTTATCATGATTCATTAATCCCGATAATGTTGTTCCATATTCATAGAAATATTCTTTTTGAATTTCTCTAGCTTTAACCAAATCCACATTAAATTTCTTTGAAATGAAAGAAGACATCTTTTTATCAACTTCTGAAAAAACTTTTGTTTGACCGCTATAAAGAGTGTTATCAAGGTCAAACAACCAGTATTTTATGTCTATTAAATTTTTCATTCTCTAATTAAAGTTCCTGAACCTTTATCAGATAATAACTCAAAAAGAAGTGAATGATTTTTTCTTCCATCAATAATTACCACTCCCTTTACCCCGTTACTTGCAACGTCTAGACAGTTATTAATTTTGGGTATCATGCCACCAGATATAACCTCTTGATCAATTAATTCTTTAGCTTTTTGAGAATTAATTTCAGGTATTAGTTTTTTTTCATTATCTAATACGCCCTCTACATCGCTGATAATCATTAATCTTCTAGCTTTTAATTCTTTAGCCACTGAACCAGCAACTGTATCTGCATTGATATTAAAAGTCTGATTGTTTTCATCCAATCCTAGTGGTGCAACAACAGGCACTTCATTAACTTTAATAATTTCTTTTAAAACATCGGTTTTAATATGAGTAGGAGTACCTACAAAACCTAATTTATCACTTTCAGGTTTTACAGTTATTATGTTGTATTCTTTTGAAGTAATTCTTCTTGTTTCACAAGATTGATCTTTTAAAGCATTGACAATTTCCTTATTAAATTCAATCAATACATCTTCAACTATATTAATAGTATTTTTATCTGTAACTCTTAGTCCATTAATAAAATCACTTTTAATGTTGAGTTCACTTAACTTGTTATTTATTCTTTTTCCACCACCGTGAATAACTATAGGATTAAAGCCAAGTTTTTTTAAAACAGCAACATCTTCAATAAAAATTTTAAATAATTTTGGATCAACTAGAATACTGCCACCACATTTAATAACAATAAATTCATCATTATACTTTTTTAAATATTTTTTTACCTCTTCAACTGTTGGGCCATCTTTAGGTAAAATTTTTATTAACTCTTCTTCTTTTAACGATGACATTTAAGTTGTTTTAATAGTCATTTTTCTTTGAACAATATATTGTTGAATCATTGTGAAGATATTGTTGAAGCTCCAGTAGATAACAAGTCCCGCAGGAAATGGTGCAAGAATTACAGTTAGAAACACTGGAAAGAACATAAAAATTTTAGCCTGTATTGGATCTGGTGGGGTTGGGTTAAGCTTTTGTTGTATGAACATAGTGATACCCATAATGATAGGCCACGCACCTATTAACAAGAAAGAAGGCGGATCCCAAGGAATTAAACCAAAAACATTAAATAAAGACGTTGGATCTCTATCACTTAAGTCGTGTATCCATCCGTAAAAAGGCATGTGTCTCATTTCAATAGTTACAAATAAAACTTTATACAAAGCAAAGAAAACTGGAATCTGAACTAGGATAGGTAGACAACCACTCATGGGGTTAACTTTTTCTTTTTTATAAAGAGCCATCATTGATTGTTGTAATTTCATTTTATCATCTTTATGAATTTCTTTTAATCTTGCCATTTCTGGAGCTAATAACTTCATCTTTCCCATCGACTTAAAGCTAAAGTTGGCAAGAGGAAAGAAAGCCAATCTAATACAGACTGTAACAGCGATAATTGCTAAACCGTAATTGCCAAGTAATTTAAAGAAGTAATCTAATACAAAAAATAAAGGCTTAGTTATAAAATACATAAAACCCCAATCAATCGCTAGATCAAATTTATTGATATTTAGACTTTCAGCATAACCATCAATTACATTTACTCTTTTAGCTGCAACTATAATTTGAATTTTTTCTTCAATAGAACTATTTGCCTTAACCTCAATACCTTTTGTAGATATGTAGTTAGCTCTGAATTTATTTTTATAGTCAAAGGTTGTTTTAAACTCTTTACCTTTAGGAGGTATAAGTGATGTAACCCAAAACTTATCTGAAATAGCAACAAATCCTTCTTGTGCAGTTTGAGTAAACTTCTTTTCCTGAATATCATCGTAATCTTCTTCAATTAGCTGATCATCAAGTACGGATAGAAACCCTTCATGTAAAATATAAAAACCAGATATTTCTGGTAATTTATTTCTAATTATTTGCCCGTATGAATAAAAATTATAAGATTTATCTGATGCATTAATTATTTTTTCTTTTACAGTAAATAAAAATTGATCATCTAAGCTTATATGTTTTTCAAATGTAATACCTTGAGAATTACTCCATATTAGCTTTACAGGACTATTATTAGTTAATCTTTTATTTCCAGAAACTTTCCAAACTGTAGAAGCATCAGGTATATCTATATTTTTATTAGTACTTACAAAGCCACTTTCGATTAAGTAACCATCTTCAACATTTCTTGGGCTCAATAGAGTTATCTTATCATTTCCATTAAGTTCAACATTATATTCTTTGAAAGTTAAATCATCTATTGCTGCACCTTTTAAAGAAATAGATCCAACAACACTACCATTTTCAAATTGAATTCTATCATGTTCTTTTAAGGCATCTGTTCTTGAAAGTTTTGCAAAGTTTTCATTTTTATCTAAGCTAGGAGTATCAGTATTACTTTCAATTTTTTTTTGTTCAGCTAAATTTTGCTTTATGGTTGTGGGATCAGGCTGAAAAAAAAGAGAGTATAAAATAATAACTGCTGCTGATAGTGATATCGCTGCTATTACGTTTCTAGTATCCATTATTTTTTAGCCTTTAATTCTTTGTTTACTGGATCAAACCCTTCACCACCACCCAATATCTTGATAGGGTGACATGAAAAAATTCTTCTTGTACTTTTTGAAATTCCTTTAATGAGCCCATATGTTCTTAAGCATTCAATTGTATATTCTGAGCATGTTGGAAGATATCTGCACGAAGGAGTTAAGTAGGGGCTAATAACCATTTTATAAAATTTGGTCAGGCCAATTAAAATGTTTGATATAATATTCATTACTTAATTTTTTCTATGTCTTTAAATAAAGTATCTTTTATTATCGCATATTCGTTGTTTAGCATAGTTATTTTCGCTATCACTAGGTAAGAATAGTTAAAGTTTATTGATATATTTTTTACAGCTTCGTTTATAATATTTCTTAATCTTCTTTTGACTTTATTTCTTTTGACGGCACCACGGATCAGTTTTTTTTTAGCTACAAAGCTGATGTTTAGTTTTTTATTATCTTTTTTCTCAAGAGGACCAAAGAAGAGAGTGATATATTTATTTGAGACTTTTTTCTGCTTAAGCAAATTTTTGAAATCTTCATTTTTAGAAAGAGCAACAATTTTGCTTTTCATTTAGTCTGGCTTATTTACCTTTTGGCTTTTTTTGAGTAGATGACACTGTAAGATCCTTACGTCCCTTATCACGTCTTCTCTTAAGAAGTTTTTTTCCACCTTTAGTTGCCATCTTTGATCTGAAACCATGTTTTTTAAGACGCTTTCCAACTTTGGGTTGATATGTTCTTTTCATAGGATTTATTAAATTTTTTTAAATTTCGATCTTTATAGTAATTAAATGTATAAATAGCAAATAGAAGATTTTATAATAACATCGGTAATTATGGAAAAATCAAAAAAAGTTAAGATAACTTTAGGTTTATTTTACCTTCTGGTTGTTTCTTCATTTTTATACTTTTTTTTATCAAAATTTACCCTTGAAGAATTAACTAGCTATGAATTTATCAAAAATAACAGGGATTATTTTTTTGCTTTAAAGCAAACTAACTTATTTTTAATCTCTTTAGTATTCTTATTATCTACAATTATTTGGGTTATCATGGCTGGATTTGGTTTACCAGTTGCACTGCTTGCGGGGTTTATTTTTGGTAAGTGGTTTGGAATATTTATTTTAATAATTGGAATGACTATTGGTGCAACCATTTTATACGTGCTAGGTAATTATTTTTTTAAAGAAGTGATTAAAGAAAAATTTTTAAATAGATTTAAAAATTTAGAAATAAGATTTAAGAAATCAGAATTTATTTACCTTTTAGCTTATAGATTTATAGGAGGAATTCCTTTTGCACTATCAAATGTATTGCCTTGTATTTTTAATGTTAAGATAAGTAATTTCTTTTGGGCAACATTAATAGGTTTAACGCCACAATTTTTTTTAATCGTTTCAATTGGAAGTGGACTTGAAAAAGTTATAGAACAAAACTTAGAAGCGCCAAGAATTATAGATTTGATATATTCACCAGATATATATATTCCAATGTTAGCGTTTGCTGGATTAATAATAGTTACGATTATAGCTAAAAAGATATTCTACAAGAAGTAGTCTGGTGCCCCCACAAAGAATCGAACTTTAAATTTATCCTTACCATGGACATGTTATACCATTTAACTATAGGGGCTATTTTGGTATTTATTGAAGTATTTCTATAATAAATCATTTTTTTCAAAATATTGCCTTAATTTTTTTGATATAATGATTTATATCTAGCAGAGGAAAATTTTATGGGAATTCATTACGATTATAAATCTACTAAAGGCAATAAGCTAATGGAAAAACAAGCTAAAAGAGAAAAAAAGCTTGCAGAAAAAAGAGCTAAGCGTGAAGCCAAAGAAGGTCCAAGAGCAGAAGAAGAGCCAGAGAAAACTTTAGATGCATCAAAGCCTATCACTTTAGATTTTTTAACTAATCCAGATAAATAATGAGTGATAAAGAAAAAAATGCAAGATTAAGTTTAGCACTCAAAAAAAATCTTAAGAAAAGAAAAATTTTTCAAAAAAAAAACAAGAAGAAAAGTAAATAATGTCAGTACTTTCTGATAAATCTATAAGAAAACTTGCGCTCGAAGAGGCTATGATTTCACCTTTTGTAGATAAGCAGGTAAGAAACGGTAAAATTTCTTATGGTCTAAGTTCATTTGGTTACGATGCAAGAGTAGCTGATGAATTTAAAATATTTCACAATGTGAATTCTTCTATTGTTGATCCCAAAAAATTTACTTCGGATAACTTTGTTACAAAGAAAAGTTCTGAATATATTATTATTCCACCAAATTCCTTTGCTCTAGGAACTACAATAGAGGTTTTTAAAATTCCTAGAGATATTATGTGTATTGTTGTTGGCAAAAGTACTTATGCAAGAACTGGAATTATAGTTAACGTAACACCGATTGAATCAGAATTTTTTGGCACAGTTACTCTTGAATTTTCAAATACCACTCCACTCCCTGCAAAAATATATGCAAATGAAGGAGTTGCTCAATTCTTATTTCTAAAAGGAGATCAAGCTCCAGAAACTTCATACGCTGACCGTAAGGGTAAATATATGGGTCAAATGGGAGTAACTTTACCAAAAGTATAATCATGAAAAAATTGGAAGTCTTTGGAGCAGTAAAGCTCAAGGGCAAAATTAAAATTTCAGGTTCAAAAAATGCGTCTCTGCCAATCTTAGCTGCAACTCTATTGTCAGACAAAAAAATATCCTTAACAAATCTACCTAGGGTAAAAGATATTGAGACAATGATACTATTACTGAAGTTTTTAGGCTCATCTATTATAGATAAAAAAAAAATACTAACTATTAACAATAATAAACAAACTAAAACTTTTGCAGCTTATAGCTTGGTTAAAACTATGAGAGCAGGAATATTAGTTTTAGGACCATTGCTTGCAAAGTTTGGAAAGGCAAAAGTATCTTTGCCAGGCGGTTGTGCAATTGGCACAAGACCTGTTGATATTCACTTAAGGGCACTATCAAAACTTGGAGTAAAATATAAAATTATTCAAGGGTATGTTCACGCTAATGCTCCCAAAGGGTTAGTTGGAGCAAATATAAAATTTCCAAAAATTTCAGTTGGTGCTACAGAAAATTTGATTATTGCATCATGTTTAGCGAAGGGAAAAACAACATTATCAAATTGTGCAATAGAACCTGAAATCAAAGATTTAGTTAATTTTTTAATTAAGATGGGCTGTAATATTAAATGGACTGCGAAAAGAATTATTAAGATTGAGGGTGTAAGCAATCTAAGTGAAGTAAAATACCGGATAATGCCAGACAGAATAGAGGCGGGCACCTATTTAATAGCTGCTGCTTTAAATGAAGGAAAGCTAAAGATTGTTGGAATGGACCCAAAAATTATTAAAACAGAAATTAATGCTCTAAAAAAAGTAGGTGCAAAAATTATTCAAAAAAAAAATGAAATATTAATTCAAGGGAGTAAAAAAATTAAAAGTATAAATATTAAAACATCTCCTTACCCTGGGTTTCCAACAGATTTGCAAGCACAAATGATGGTTTTATTGTGTAAAGCCGATAAGAGGTCTTATATTAGAGAAGAGATATTTGAAAATAGGTTTATGCACGTAGCAGAATTAAATAGAATGGGTGCTAAAATTTCCATCAATGGAAATAAAGCCACAATTGAAGGAAATATTAAATTTGAAGCAGCAGAATTAATGGCAACAGATTTAAGAGCGTCAGTCTCCTTAATACTTGCTGCACTTGCTTCTAAAGGAAAATCTATAATAAATAGGATTTATCACCTCGACAGAGGGTATGAGAACATAGAAAAAAAGTTAAAAAAAGTAGGTGCTAAGATTAGAAGAATTAATTGATGAAACAAAAATATTTATCAAAAATTATCGCAAATGATAATGAGGGATTGCAAATGATTTCAGCATTTTGTGCAGGTGCTGAAATTAAGGTTAGCAATATCAAATATCTTAAATCAAATAAGGTTTTTTTGTTATCTTTAAATCGAGCTAAAATTGAAACAAAAAATGAGGGTAAAAAAGTGAATAGTATCTGTAAATTCGAATTCGTAGATAGTGTTAAATCTAAGAATATAAAGCAAGGTGATATTGATCAAAAACTTGAATTGATAACTATGGATTACCTAAAAAATAATGAAAATTATGAGATAAGTCTAATTTTTACTAATAATGCATATATAACATTATCGACAGAAATAATTGAGGTAACTCTAGATGATCAAAATAAAATTGACTAATGATTAGGATATTAGATAGCAAAAATAAAAACTTTGATGCAAACCTAGATAAACTGCTATCTGAACGAAAAAGTAAAGTTCAGCTTAATTCAGTATCAGTTACTAAAATCATTAAAGATGTTAAAAAAAACGGCGATAAAGCTATTTTAAAATATGAGAAAAGATTTAATAAAAATAATACTATTATTCCAAATCCTAAAAAAATAACTAAAGCCATAAAGTCCCTAGACTTAAAAGTTAAAAAAGCAATCGATCTTGCTTATAATAGAATTTATAAATTTCACTCTTTACAAAAAGTTAAAAACATTTCTTACATAGATAAACTGCAAAATAAATTAGAATATAAATATGTTCCAATTGAATCGGTTGCAATTTATGTACCAGGCTCAACAGCTTCATACCCATCAAGTGTCTTGATGAATGCAATTCCAGCTCTTGTTGCGGGTGTTAAAAGATTGGCAATGATTAACCCAGGTCAAAAAGGCAAACAAAATCCAGCAGTATTGTATGCTGCTAGAAAATGTAAAATTAAAGATATTTATTCAATTGGTGGGCCATCAGCGATTGCAGGAGTTGCTTATGGTACTAAAAAAATTAAAAGGGTTGATAAAATTGTAGGCCCTGGAAACTCTTACGTAGCAGCTGCTAAAAAAGAAGTCTTTGGTGATGTTGGAATTGAAGGCATGATTGCTGGACCATCAGAAGTAACAATAGTATGTGATAAGTTCTCGAATCCAGAATGGATCGCAAGTGACCTTATAGGACAAGCAGAACATGATAATCTTGCTCAATGTATTTTAATTTCAAAAGATAAATTAATTATCAAAAAAGTTAATGAAGAAATTAACAAACAATTGAAAGATTTACCAAGAACAATAATTGCAAAAAACAGCTTGATCAATAATGGCATTTTAATTCATATATCATCTGATCAAAAAATTATTGATACTGTAAATAAAATTGCACCAGAGCATCTGGAACTTAATATTAAGAACTATAAAAATATAGTTGGAAAAATTAAAAACTCAGGGTCTATTTGCCTAGGCAAATATGCAGTTATGGCTATGACGGATTATAATGTTGGTTCTAATCACGTATTACCAACTAATTCGTCAGCAAGATATTCAAGTGGTATTAGTGTTAATGAGTTTTACAAAAGAATTTCATATATAAATCTATCAAAAAAAGGGATTGAAACCCTTGGTCCATCAGTTATAACACTTGCAAACTACGAGGGTTTAGTGGGACACGCTAGATCAGTAGAAAAAAGAATTAGGAGAAAATAAATTTGTCAAAACAAGAAATGCTGTCGTTCTCAGGAATTGTTGAGGATCTACTTCCAAACGCAATGTTCAGAGTTAAATTAGAAAACGGCCATATTGTTACAGCACATGCTGCTGGCAAATTACGTAAGAATAGAATTAGAGTACTTCAAGGTGATAAGGTTCAAGTAGAAATGACGCCTTACGATTTGACCAAAGGTCGTATCACTTTTAGAGGTTAATATGGGGCCCTGTAGCTCAGTTGGTAGAGCATCGGATTGAAAATCCGTGTGTCACTGGTTCGAGTCCAGTTGGGGCCACCACCATCACCCTAAAATTTTTTTAAATTACTATTGAATATTATTTAGAATTGTCTAAAAGACTGCCAATGATTATGAATATAACATACAGAGAGACTTCAAGAAGCACTCACAGAGTTTGTTTACATAGCCTGTAGGCTATTTATTTATAATATAATTTTAATCCACACAAAAATAATATAAAAACAAGGAATGCCTGCGTAGTATAACGGTTAGTACGATAGTTTGTGGAACTATAGGATTTGGTTCGATTCCAAGCGCGGGTACCAAAAAAAATGAATAAAGAAAATAAATTAATTCCTGGATTACCCCCAGGGTTTGAAGATAGATGGAATAAGAAATTAATTCTCAAGAAAAAGTTAATTAATATTATTGAGAATAATTTTGTAAAGTTTGGTTTTGAACCACTTGAAACTCCATCATTTGAAATTAGTGAAAATATAGGATCATTTCTTGTAGATGATGACAGTAACCCCATGTCAGATGTATTCTCATTTAAGGATGGTGAAAAAAGTATTACCCTTCGATATGATTTATCAAGTCCTTTAGCTAGATTTGTTGCGCAAAATAATCAAGAATTACCGTTACCTTATAAAAGATATGCAATTCAAAACGTATTTAGAAATGAAAAAGCAGGTAATGCGAGGTATCGTGAGTTCACCCAAGCAGATTGTGATATTGTTGGCAACGTCAACCCAGCACAGGCAAATGCAGAACTATGTAACTTAATTGCAAGTACGCTCCTTTCTTGTGGGTTAAAGAAAGATCAGTTTGTAATTAACATTAGCAATAGAAAAATTGTTCAAGGTTTAATTGAAGATCTTAAAATATCTGAAGAAAAACAAATAAAAGTTATGAGAGCAATTGATAAGTTAGATAAACCTGGTTTTGGATTAAGAGGAGTTGAAGATTTATTAAAAAAAGAAAGAGTAGATGTTAGTGGAGCGGTTACTAAAGGTGCTGATTTAACTAACGATGAAGCTTTACAAATTATTAATTTCTTAAAAGTAAAAGATTTAAAAGAATTAAAAGAAAATTTAAAAAATCCATTATCTCAAGAGGGAATTAAAGAGTTAGAGGATCTGTTAGAAGTTGCAAGTTATGGCGATTATCTAGATCAGATAAAAGTTAATTTTACCATTGTTAGAGGCCTTGCATATTATGATGGGTTCTGTGTTGAAACAAATTTAAACTTCAAAGCAACAAACAACAAGGGTAAAGAGGTTGATATTGGAAGTATCTGCTCAGGTGGACAATATAACAAGCTAATCTCAAGATTTAAGGGAGTTGATATACCAGGAACTGGAATGAGCATTGGAGTTGATCGATTATTATTTGCAATGTTACAATTAGATCAAGTAAAAGTAGACGAGAAAAAACCAGTAATTGTCTGTGTAATGGATGGAAAATATTTAAAAAACTATTATGAGATTTTAAAAGTTTTAAGAGACAATAATATTAATTCTGAAATATTTTTAGATAGTAAAAAAAATCTTGGAAAACAATTAACCTATGCTAATAAAAAACATTGTCCCATCGCAGTCATTTGTGGTGAGAATGAATTTAAAGATAATACGATTACTTTAAAAAATCTTTTAGGGGTTAAGGGTGAAAATAATCAAGTTACATTTCCAAAAGAGAACTTAATTGATGAAATCAAAAAATTTATCTGAAAAAATTCTTAGATCAGTAAAATCTAAAGGGTTTAAGTACATTGATTTACCTTCAGTAATTGAAGCTAATCATATTGTACAAAGGTCAGGGGAGAGTTTTAGAAAGTATATCTTCTCATTTATTGATCAAAATGGCAGTGAGCTTTGTTTAAGACCAGATCTAACTATTGCATCGTGTCTGAGGTACTTAGAGAGCAACCTAAAGGGTAAAGAGAAGATATTTTATAGTGGTCAGGCATATAGGAAATCTAATAACAAAAAAGATTCTATTATTAGAAATCAAATTGGTTTTGAAATAATTGGCTCCAAAGACGAAAAAATTGATGACAAAGAAATTATTAATACTGCTTTAAAATCTTTATCAAATTTAAACTACTCAAAGGGAACTTTGAAGATAGGGAATGTTGAGATTTTTAACTTACTAATTTCAAAGATTGATATTCCTAAACGATGGAAACTGAGACTTTCGAGACACTTTTGGAGAGAAGATTATTTTAATGATCTATTAAAAAGATTAGAGACTAATTCTGATGTTGATCCAACAATCGTTGAAGTGGATAAAAAAAGATATTTAAAAATGTTAAAAGATAATCAGCAAATAATAGTTGCAGGCCGATCGATTGAAGAAATTTTAAAGAGATTTAATAGTAAAATTAAAGATCCAAGAAGAGCAAGTAGAGGTAAAAATGTTTCAAAAATTATTAAAGACTTTTTGAAAATCAACTGTCCAATTAATCAAGCAGCTGAGAAATTAAATATCTTCTTTAAAAAAAATAGTATCAACTTAGTTGTGGATCAAAAATATTTTCCAACTTCATTAAACAAAATTCAGAAATTAAATGTAGAGTTTTCAGCCTCTTTTGGACGTCAGCTAGAATATTATACAGGTATGGTGTTTAAAATTGATATCAAGTCTAAATCCAGAAATATTAATATAATTAACGGTGGACGATATGACAAATTAATTTCAGATCTTGGATCAAAAAAACAAGTTCCAGCAGTAGGAGCTGCTTTAAATTTAAATTCATAATGATGAAAAATATAATTAATATTGGAATTCCAAGTAAAGGTAGACTTAGAAAGGATATATTAAAAATCTTTAAAAAAAATAAATTAAATTTAGTATCTGAAAGAGGAGAAAGAGATTTATTAGGATCTATTAAAAACTTATCTAATGTTAAAATACTATATTTACATGCAAGAGAGATAGTTGAGAGAATTGGAGATGGTTCTTTAGATCTTGGTTTTTCTGGTTATGATTTATTAAAAGAGAGTGAAATCAATATTCAAAATAAAATCAATGTAGTTAAGAAGTATGATTTTGGTAAAGCAACTTTAGTTGTGGCTATTCCTGATCCTTGGATAGATGTTCAAACTGTTGCAGATTTAGAAGAAATTGCTTTTGAATTTAAAGATAAAAAAAAGAAAAGATTAAGAGTTGCAACAAAATATCCAAATTTAACTAGAGAGTTCTTATTCTCTAAGGGTGTAACTCAATTTAAGATTGTTAGTAGCCTTGGTGCAACGGAGGCATACCCTTTTACTGGTTCGTCTGAAATAGTGACTGATATTACGTCAACTGGAGAAACTTTAAGAGCAAATAATCTTCGAATACTTAAAGATGGTGAAGTATTAAAATCAGAAGCTTGTATGATGATTTCTAAATCAGCTTTAAAAAACAGTGCTCTTAAAAAATTAGTTAAATTACTTTCTAAGAATTAAGTCTTTGAAATAAACTAAGATGATCTTAATAATATCTAGGTTTCGTAATACAGCATAAAGAGCAATTAAAGCTCCAACTATAAAGAGTATTTTTAATATTAAAAATAATTCCATAAAGACACTTGTAAATAATTAAATATATTAATCAAATTTTTACTATAAAATAGAACAATAGAATCATGAATAGTATCTTATTAATTTTATTAGTTTTATTGCTTGGTGCAACTTTAGGCATTCTGTATCTAAACTTAAGATCCAAGCCTAAAGATGACAATGAAAATAAAGGAGCTGAGGAAATAGCTAATTTAAAAACAGAAATTACGTCATTAAAAGATACTTTAAGCACTACTATTAATACTTCACTAGGTTCAATGTCGACTTCATTTAATAACCTATCAACTGGGGTTACTAAAGATATGACGGAGGCCTTAACAAAGGTTGATGAAAAAGTAGGAAACTTCAATAGCCAGGTTGCATTATTAAATAAAAGCCAAGAGGGTATAACTAAAATTTTAGCTGGAGTTAAAAAATATGGAACTCTTGCAGAATTTTCATTAGATGCACTAATCAAAGACTTATTACCAGCTTCACAATTTCAGACCAACGTTAAGATGAAAGAAGATACAGGTGAAAATGTAGAATTTGCAATCAAACTTCAGGGAGATGTAGTGGTGCCCGTAGACTCACATTTTCCAGTAGAAAAATTTAAAGCAATTACAGATGGCTATGATGCTGATGATAAAAAAGCTGTTGCAGATGCAAGAGCAAAATTAGCTACTGCATTTAAAGCAAAAGCTAAAAGTGTTAATGAAAAATACATAGTGCCACCAAAAACTACAGATTTCGCAATTGTTTATGCTCCAACTGAAAGTTTATATAAAGAATTAACCGAATACCAAGATCCAACTACTAAAGAATTATTAACTCAAGAATTAATGAAAAAATATAAGATTGTAATCTGTGGTCCCAATACCCTTTCAGCTTACTTACAATCTTTGCACATGGGCTTTCAATCATTAAAAGTTCAAAAGGGTGCCACAGAAATCTATGATCATCTAAAAACAATTAGCTCAAGATTTGGAAAACATTTTGATAATATAATTTCTCTTAGAAAAAAATTAGAAGAAGCCATGACAGTTGTTGATAAGTTTGGAACAGATGCAAGGTCAATTACTAGAACCTTAGAAAATATTAAAGATCCTGAACAAATTGAAAAAGCTGTTCAAACAGAAAATGTAGAAAAATTTGTTGACCATTCAAAACAAGCAAAAAATTAATTTCTTTTTCTCCTCAATACCGTTTATAATAAACGATATGCAGTGGAATAATAAATTTACTTATCCAAAATCTATGAGATCAATGGTTAGTGGCTCAAGAATGTATGCTGTTAACCAGCAAAAGCTTCCATCGGTTACATCAATTTTACAAGCAACACAAAGTGAAGAAAAAAAAGCATCCCTTGCAAACTGGAAAGCAAGAGTAGGAGCTGCTGAGGCAAACAGAATTAAAAATGATGCCTCAAGTAGAGGGACATCAATGCACAGCTTGTTAGAAAAATATTTATTAGGCCAGTTAAATCTAGAACTATTAGAAATAGAAAATAAATCTAAAAAAATGGCTGATGAAATTATTGAGCAAGGAATTAAAGGAAAATTGTCAGAAATTTGGGGAACAGAA
Source organism: uncultured Candidatus Pelagibacter sp. (assembly GCA_905616455.1). The sequence goes on from CAJQSW010000001.1 coordinate 22,153, forward strand.
GCAACATTATATTACCCTGGAAAGTATGCTGGCACATGTGATGCAGTAGGCGTTTATGAAGGGCAAGAAACCATTATAGATTTTAAACAATCAAACAAACCTAAAAAAGAAGAATGGATTGAGGATTATTACCTTCAATTAGGGGCTTATTCATTAGCTCATAACGTTGTCCACAATTCAAAAATAACCCAAGGAATTGTTTTACTTTGTACTGTAGATAATTTATTCCAAGACTTTAGAATTCAAGGCGCAAAATTAGAAGAATATCAAAACAAGTTTTTAAAAAAAGTTGAACAATTTTATCACCAAGGGAATATGAACTAATATGAATTTAGCAATATGGGATATAGAATCTAGCAGTGCAAACACTTCATGGGGAAGTATTATTGAAGTAGGTGGTGTTTTAGTTGACGCAAACTTTAAAGAATTAGACAGATTTAATTTTAGATGTAGGCTGCCTGAGGGTGAAGTACCTCAAGCAATGGCCTTAATAGTTAATAAAACCAGCGTTGATTTATTAACCAAAGGAAACTTAAGCCACTATCAAATGTTATCTCAGTTAGAAGCAGTATTTAAAAAATGGAGCCCAGCAATCTTTATGGGTTGGTCAAATATTGGCTTTGATGATGAAATGATAAGAAACGAATTTTTTAGAGGAATTAGATATCCTTATATTACAAACGCCACTCCTAATAAAAGACATGATGGATTAAATATAGCAAGAGGGGCTCATGCTGTTGATGAGAGTGTTGTAAAAACAGAAATAAATGCAAAAGGTAATGCGGTGATGAAACTAGAGTCACTAGCTAGAATGAATGGCTTCGAATCTAGTGGTGCGCACTCAGCTTTATTTGATGCGGAACTAACTGTTAAAGTTTTAGGTTTAATTAAAAAAAATCAACCTCAAACTTGGGACACTTTTTTAAGAACAGCCAATAAAAGTGACACTGAAACAATCTTTAAAACAGAAAAGATGTTTACTTTAGCTGAATACCACTTTGGTAAAAATTATAGATTTGTAGTAGCTCCACTTCACCCTAAACACTGTATTCATCCAATCTATCAATGGGGCCAAGCATTTGATCTTAAAATTGATCCAATCCCATTATTTGATATGTCAATTTCAGAACTTAAAAGTGCTATTAAAAAATTAAAGTTTTTAAGAACTATACGATCCAACAAAGCTCCTATAATTTTAGATGCAAGTTATGGATTACAAACTGAACCATATTGTAATCTTGATCTTGATTTAATTAAAAAGCGTGCAAAATTAGTAAACGATAATGAGAAATTCTCTCAAAATGTTTTAACCGCATTAAGAGAAACTGCTGAAGATAAAGCGCAATTTGATTCACAAGTTGATTTTCTTGCTGAAGAGACAATTTATAAAAAATTTACACCTCAAAAAGATACGGCTTTGTTTCCAAAATGGCATGCAGCATCCTGGAAGGATAAATTAATTCTATTAGATAAATTTGAAGATGAGAGAATGGTAAGTTTTGGGAAAAAGATAATTTATCAAGAATCACCAGAAACATTGCCTGAAGATATGTTTAAAACTATAAAAAGAGGAATAGCTGAGAGAATTTTAAGTGATGAGAAAGAGAAATGGTGGACATGTAAGGAGTTTTATTTTGAATGTGATAATTTAAGAGATAGATATACCAACGATAAAGATGAGAAAAAGCTCAAGTTTTTAGATGAAATTAATGAATTTGTTGAGGGAATTGAGAAAAAATACGAGCAGGCATAATTCACCTGTGAATTAATTAAAAAAAACTTTTTTTACATATTGAATAAATATAATAAGAATTTATATAAGAAACATGCTTATAGATTTTAAAGACGAACAGTTTGATACAAAAATTAAGAGTGAAGAAGTTTCTGTAGTACAATTTTCTGCAGAGTGGTGTGCCCCTTGTAAGGCGTTAATTCCAGTAATGGAAAAATTATCTGATACCTATAAAGATAAAGCTAGCTTCTATTATGCAGACATTGAAAATGGTGGAATTAATACTGGTTCTGCTGCCGGTGTAAGAGGTGTACCTACTGTAATTGTTTACAAAAAAGGTGTTGAGGTAGACAGAAAAGTAGGGGGTGTTGCAGAAAGCCACATGAAAGAATTTCTAGATAAGAATATTTAATTTAATTTTAAAACTTCTCCTGCAAGATATAAAGAACCTGTAATTAAAATAATATCATTTTCCTTAAGATCAATTGATCTAATGGCATTTTCAACTGAGTTTTGGTATTTGATATCTTTAAAATTTTTAATTTTTTCTTTAAGTTCATTTCCTTTGATAGCATTAGGTTGATTTGGTATATCAATGGCTGTTAAAGATTTAATATTTTTAAAGTAACTCATATATTCATTGTGATCCTTGTTTGCCATCATGCCTAATATAATATGTTTATTATAATCTAAACTTTCAAGGTATTCGTTTAATACTTTTGCACCAAGTGGATTATGTGATCCATCTACAAATAAAAGATTATTCTCAGTTAAATCTTTTAGTTTTCCAGATTTTATTTCTTGTAGTCGTGCAATACTTTCAATTTTAGTAATACCATTTTTAATGTGATCATCAGTTATCTTATAACCTGTTAATTGTCTTGCAGTTGCAATAGCAGTAGAGACATTCTCTAATTGAAATTCTCCAGGTAAATTTGGTTTTGGTAGCTTTAAACCACCAAACTCATCCTCAAAATAAAAGAAGTCATTTTCTTTTAAGATAAAGCTGTAATCTTTATTAAAAATTATTTTTTTTGAAGAGTTACCTTTAATTATATCTTCAATACTTTTACTAATTTTGCTTGAACTTTGTTTTGCAATAATGATTTTAGAATTTAATAAAGTAGATGTTTTTTCAAATATAATTTTTTCAACTGTCCGTTCTTCTCTTGGAAGCCAATCTAAATGGTCAAGACCAATGACCGTTACAATACTCGCCAAGTTTTTCTTTAAAATATTAGTTGCATCAAACCTGTGAAATAGACCTGACTCTATTAAGTTAATGTTTTCAGGGTATTTTTTAGCATAATAAAGGTAAGCAACGGTTAAAATTTCAAAGAAAGTAATTTGCGTTCCATTATTTACTTCTTCGATCTCAGTAAAAAGATTGGCTAATTCATCATCTGTTAAAGGTTTGTTATTAAAAACAAATCGTTCATTAATTTTTTGGATATGTGGGCTTGTGTAGATATTACATTTGTAATCTGCCTCTTTTAAAATTGCATAAAGAGCTTGGATTGTTGAAAATTTACCGTTGGTTCCAACAACTGAAATACAATTGATTTGATCTTGGGGATTGCCCAGTTTCTCTAAAAGATGTCTAGTTCGATCTAGGCTTAGATCTATTTCCTTAGGATGCAGCTTTTGTAAGCGTTCTACTATCTTCTGAAGTTTCATTTTCTGATGAATTTATAGCAGAATTTTTCTTTAACAATATTGATAATAATGAACCTAATTTTTCTCTAAGGTCTTTTCTTTCAACAATTAAATCTACAAATCCTGTTTTTTCAACATATTCACTTCTTTGAAAGCCATCAGGTAGTTCTTCCCTAACAGTTCCTTGAATTACACGAGCTCCTGCAAAAGCTATTAGAGCACCAGGCTCGGCTAAATGAATATCTCCCAACATTGCATATGATGCGGTGATGCCACCAGCGGTCGGATCTGTTAATACAACAATATAGGGAAGGTTATTTTTTTTAAGCTCATTAATTGCCAAGGTAGTTCTAGTCATCTGTGAGAGTGAAATTAACGATTCCATCATTCTCATTCCTCCACCTGCAGTGAACACTATAAAAGGTTGTTCGTTTTCAATAGCATGTTGAATTCCATATAAGAAAGCCTCACCCTCAGCTGCACCAATTGAACCACCAACAAAATCAAAATCGGTTGCTACGGCTGTAATTTTTACATTTAGAATGTTGGTATTAACAACCATCATTCCACAATTCATACCAGTTTTTTTTCTAGCAGCTTTTAATCTATCTTTGTAAGATTTAGAGTCACTCCAATTTAAAGGGTCATCTTGAGGAATTGGAGTTTTTAAAACTTCATAATTATTTTTACCAAAAATAACATCAAATCTTTGACGTGGGCTTATTCTGTGATGCTTATTACAAGATGGGCAAACCCATAAATTATCCTCTAAATCTTTTTTTAAAATTGGACCCTTACAACAAGATGCCCAGTCGCTGTTAGCAATCTCTTCTTTACTCGCACGTTTCTTAATTATTCTTTTTATTTTTTCACCAAAACGAAGAGTTTTTTTAATCCAGTTCATATAATTTTATTTCTTAATCTTTTTACAATATTAGTTACATTTGTGACAGGATTTTGTCTTTTTTTCAGTGATTTTGATATTTCTTTACACAAAGCACTACCAACCACTAATCCATCAGCCTTTCTTAGTGAGGCTATAGTTTTTTCTGTAATTCCAAAACCGATTACAATGTTCTTATTTTTATTTAAACTCTTAATCTTATTGTATCTTTCAAGTATTTTCTTTGGTGAAACTTTTAGTTTACCCCCCGTTGTTGAGAGCATACTGATATAGTAGACCATATCATGAGAATCCTTGATAATTTTTTTCATTCTATTTGTTGATGTAGTAGGAGAGACTAGTTGAATAAAGCTAATATTTTTCTTTTTACATTTTTTGGAAAAATTTTTATTTTCAGGGTAAGGTAAGTCAACAACAATTAAGCCATCAACACCAACTTTCTTACAAATATTGATAAAGTTATTATCACCATATTGATAAATCATATTGTAGTAACCCATTAAGATCACAGGTTTTGCTTGTTTAGATTTTTTAAAGTTCTTTACTATTGAAAAAACATCTTTCATCTTAATGCCATTTTTTAAAGCTCTGAAGGCACTTGATTGAATTTGTCCACCATCTGCAATTGGAGTGTTATGAGGAAAACCTATTTCACAAATATCAGCATAGTCTGCAATTGATTTTAATATTTCTAGTGATTTTTTTTTACTATTGTCACCTGCAACTGTGTAAGTGAGTAATGCAGGTCTTTTTTGATTCTTAGTTTTTTTAAATGCTAAATTAATTAAAGACATCTTAATTAATTATCCCCAATCTTGCTTTTAAAATGTCTCTATCTTTTTTGGCATCCCCACATGAGTTTACTATAATAATTGTATCCTCGCTTAACTTAGGAGCAATTTTAATTGCTTCTGCAAAAGCATGGCATGGCTCTAAACTTGGATTGATTTTTTCAAGTTTCGTAACAAGCTTATAAGCATTTAAAGCACCCTCATCTGTTGCGGATGTATACCTTGCTCTTCTAGTGTCTTTTAGGAAGCAGTGAATAGGGGATACACCAGGGTAATCTAATCCAGCAGAAATGGAAGCAGTGTCATTAATTTGCCCTTCATTATTTTGGCAAACATAAGCAGCAGCCCCGTGTAAAATTCCAAGTTTAGCACCATTCGTTAAAGGTGCCGCATGAAGTTTAGAGTTTTTTGGTCCACCCGCCTCAACACCTATTAATTCAATTCTTTTTTTATTATAATCTATAAATTGACTCCAAAAACCGTATGCTGAACTTCCACCACCCACACAATTAATGAGTTTAATGTTTTTTGGAATTTTTTTAAATTCAGATTGAATTTGAATTTTCAACTCTCTTGAAATTTGAGCTGTACTCCAACCACAAATTTTAACAAATATATTAGGACCAACTGTCGAGCCAACACACATATGAGTATTATCACAATTTGAGACCCAGTACCTCATACACTCACTAACAGCATCAACAAGTGTTTGACTTCCAGAGTAAACAGGCACAACTGTAGCCCCATTTTTTTTCATTGCATAAACGTTTGGTTTTTGTCTTTTTATATCTTTTGCACCCATAAATATTTTGCATTTAAGACCAAATTTCTTAGCAGCCATGCTTAACATCTTGCCAGCATAACCGGCCCCTGTATCACCTACGACATATTTTTTGCCTGCTTCTTTAGCAATAAGACAATGGACTGTCGCATTATATATTTTATGAGCACCTCCGTTAGCCTCAGACACCATTTTGGCATATATTTGAGCACCGCCTAAATAATTAGATAGGTTTTGTAGCTTTATAAATGATGTGGGTGATCCTATGTAGTTCTTGAAATAATAGTCTCTTTGTTTGAGAAATTTTTTATTATATCTAAGCCTTTCAAAGAGAATAGTTAAATCCTCAACAGGTTTTTTTAGTGTCTCTGGAATAAAATTACCACCAAACTTGCCACCCCAAAAACCACTTTTGTCATGTTGGTCAATTAAAGGAATTTCTTTTTTAAGTTTCATTATTAATTTGCTTAATTTTGTTTAAAAAAATATTTATTTTTGAAATATCTTTTAATCCAGATGTTTCTAGACCTCCAGAAATATCTACAGTGTCTGCTATTTCTTTGAAATTTTCAAGATTATCTTCTATCTGAATATTTCCTGCTAACATTAACTCTTTATTTATTTTAAGATTTTTAATTAATTGGTGGTCAAAAGATATACTTTTTTCATAACCCTTGCTGTCGAATAATACTATGTCGGCAAACTCATTAAATTCCATATATTTGACAACATCATTTTGGTCTTTAATAGTGATAGCAACTATAATTTTTTTATTATATTTTTCTATGATAGATTTTACCTCAACTGGAGTGCAATCATAAATTTGATAATAATCAAAAGGTAAATCTTTTATTTTCTCGAGAATATTTTCATCTGGCTGCACTAATACGGCAACATATTTTGAATTTCTTTTATCTATTCTTAAAAGTTCTTTGAGATAATTGTACTCAACAAATCTTTTAGATTTTGGAAAGTTAACAATAAAACCAATATACTGAGGTGGATGAGGGTGTTCTGTTAAGTATTTTAATGTATCAGAATCAGATATTCCACAAATTTTCGACTTCATCTAATCTATCGAGGAAAGGATTCTTTTTATATTCTCTTTGGGGTTACCTTTAGTGATAGGTCTGCCAATTATTAGACAATCACTACCTTCTTTAATTGCTTGATTAGCATCCATAGTTCTTTTTTGATCGTCTTGTGAATCTTCCATTCTAATTCCTGGTGTAAAACATTTCAGATTTGGTGCAATTTTTTTAATCATTTTAATCTCAAGAGGACTGCAAATAACACCATATAATTTAGCTTCCACTGCAATTTTAATTAACTTTTGAACTTGATCTTCGACTTTGTTATTAAAACCTAAACTTTCTAAATCTTTATCATCAAAACTTGTTAAAACAGAAACACCTAATAGATTTATGTTAATTTTTTGAGCTGCATGATTTGCAGCTTTAAGAGCATCCAGTCCATTTAGAAGGTGAACTGTTGCATAATTTACATTTAAACACATAAGTGATTTTACTGATTCAACTAACGTGTTTTTAATATCAAAAAATTTTCCATCATAGAAAATAGGCTTTTTAAATTTCGAAAGTTCTTTAATTTCTTCAGGACTTCTTTGAGTTATATATTGTAGTCCAATTTTAATTCCTGAAATATCTTCATGAATTAATTCTAATAGATCTAATATTTCTTTTTGGCTTGATACATCGCATGCCACAAAGATGTTTTTATTGGTCATTGTTTAATTTTTTAAACATTTCTTTTGCCATTTTAAAGTGAATTGTTTTCTTTTCAGGTGTATTTATTTTTTCGCCAGTTTTAGGGTTTCGGGATATTCTAGCTTTTTGAATATTTGTTGAAAACATACCAAAACCTCTCAATTCGACACGATCTCCACGTTTGAGTGCCTGTTTAATCTCACCTAAAATTATATCTATGAACTTTTCGAGATCTTTTTTTAAAAAATTGGGGTAATTTCTGGCTAGCTGTTTTAGAAGTTTTGATTTAACAATTGCCAATTGTTATTCGTCCTTTTTTTTCTTTTTTTCTAAATCTTCAGACAGAGATGAAAAGGGTAAGTTTTTTCCAGAACCTTCAGAGCCATATTTGTCTAAAGCATTTTTTCTCTCCATTTCCTCTAGTAATTTAATACTCAGTGTAACTTTTCTCTTATCAAATTCTAGTTCACTAATTGCAGCATCTACAGACTCTCCTCCAGTCCAACGTGTTGCTCTTTGATCTGCAGCATTTACAGCAATTTGTGACTTTTTAATTATAAAATCCATCTCTAAACCAACAGGTCTCACAGTTAAACCTTTGTTATCAGCTGAAACAACTTTAACAGTAATAGTATCTTTGACTTTTTTATCTTTAAAGAAATTAAATGGATCTGGCATTGTTTGACGAAGGCCTACTCTAACTTTTTGTTCAGCTGCTTTAACTTCTAAAACTTTAACTTTTAATTTGTCACTAATTTTATATTTAGTTAATTCTTCTTCACCCTTTGCGAGATAAGTAAGATCATTACAATGTAAGAATGCATCAATATCTAAACCATCAATTTTTAAGAAAAGAGAATATTCATTTTTACTAACTACCTCACCTTCAATATCAGATCCAACTGGGTATTTTTTTTCAAAAGTATCAAAAGGGTTTTCAGTTGTTAAACGATGTGAAATTGCAACTCTTCTTTTCTCTTTATCGATTTCAGTGATAACACAATCAATCTCATCACCAGTTTTAAACATTTTTTTTGCTGATATATTTTTCTTAGTCCAGCTTAATTCACTCGAGTGTAATAAAGTGGACAGTCCTGTTTCAAGTTCACAGAATGCGCCAAAATCCATTAACTTAACAACTTTAACTTTATAGATTTTATTTAGTTCATAATTTGTAATATTTTCAAATGGGTCTGGTGAAAGTTGTTTAACAGAACAACCAACTTGTAATTTTTCTTTATCCACTGTAATTACTAGTAAATCGTGTTTTTCACCAATCGTGAAAACTTCATCAGGATGATTAACTCTAGAATAAGAAATTTCTTGAAGGTGTACTAATACATCAAGCTCACCATTAACACTAAAGAAACAACCAAACGAACTATAACCTTTTACTTCGGCTCCTTTAATTACATCTCCAACTTTAAATTTTTCAACTATTTTAATTTTGTCTTCCTTTTTAAAAGATGAAATAATTTCTCTTCTAGAAACACAAGCATTTCCTCTAACTTTATCTAGCTTAATAAGAGCAAACTTTTGTGGTTCATTCATTAAATGGCTAATATCTTTTAACGGTTTATCTGAAATCTGTGATCCTGGTAAAAACATTAAAGATCCAGTATCGATATGTTCAACAATACATCCACCTTTAACACGCCCAGTAATTTTACCCATGATAGGTTCATTCTTTTCATAAGCTTCAACAAGCTTATCCCAACCTTGAATTTTTTGTGCCTTAGAAGCTGATACTAATACTTCACCTTTTTTATCTTCTAGTCTTTCTAGAAGGACTGAAATTTTTTCACCAACTTTTGCCTTATCAAGCATACCCATACTTTTTAACTCATTAATATCTAAAATTGGTTCAGATTTTAATCCTGGTACCTCTAGGAACACAAAGTTATTCGTTACTTTATTTACTACACCAGTAATTATTTTTCCTTCTTCAAGGTTTGCTGTTTTAGTAAACTGTGAATTTAGTAGTTGTTCGAATTCTTTTGAGGCAGGGCTTGAAAGATCTTTATAAATTTCCATTAAGTTTTAAGTTTCCTATTCATAATTTGTTTAATTTTTAAAAAACAAGCTCTTTTAGTGTGCTTCGTAGTATTTATCAATACCGAATCTTTTGTTTTCTTTAGAGGTGAGATTTTTCTATTATAGTCACTTTTATCACGTTTTTTGATGCTTTTTAAGACTTCATTAAAGGATATTTTCTTATTTAACAACTTTAATTCTTTATACCTTCTTAAAGCTCTAGTTTTTACATTTGCAGTTATAAAAAATTTAAAGTCAGCATCAGGGATTATCTTATAAGTTATGTCTCTTCCATCTAGACAGGATCCGTTATATTTTTTAGGAGGGTGGTAGGCACTTTTAATTTGAAAAGCATGAACAAGCGTTCTTATTTCTTTATCTTTTGATATTATTGAGGCCATTGTTCCAACCTCATCAGATAGTAATTTATTATTTTGTAAATCTTTCATGGTTAATTTATTAATTATTTTTTTTATCAAAATATGACTATATTTTTTTGGTTGTGTAAGTTTAATATTTGCAATTAGTCTATAAATTTTTCCTGTATCTAAATAAAATAAATTAAAGTGTTTTGAGATAAGTTTTGCTTGAGTTCCTGCTCCTGCTGCAGCTGGAGAGTCTATTGCTACTTTAATTTTATTTTTTAGTTTCATAAAGGTTCATTATTTATTTTTGTAATTATACTGAGAAAAGACGGGAAGGAAGTGTTAATAGAATCTTTGTCATGAATTTTCCATTTTCCACCACATGTTAGAGCAGCAATTGTACTCATCATAAAAACTCTATGATCTTTCAAGTAATTTTTAATTATTATAAGTTTTTTTATTTCTAAATTGGGCTGTCCATATATTTTAATCGAGTCTTTAGTTAACTTTGTTTTGATACCCATCATGTTTAAAATCTTAGAACCCCAATCCAACCTTGGGCTCTCTTTTTGATTGAGTTCTGAAATATCCTTAAAATGAGAGACTCCTTTTGCCCTAGCTGCTATTAAAAAAATAATTAAAAATTCATCTATAGCACTACTATTTAACTCTGGTGGACAATTTATAGCTTTAAGATTTTTTGAACTTTTAATCAAAATATCAGAAATTTTTTCACCTCTGTAATTTTTTTCATTTTTAAGTGATATTTTGGCACCCATCATTTTTAAAATCTTAATAACACCCATTCTTGAAGGATTGATGTTTACATTTTTAATCAATAGTTTTGAGTCGTTAGCCAAAGTTGTTAGTACAATAAAAAAAGCACTTGAACTAATGTCACCAGGAATTTTATAATCAAAAGCGTTAATTTTTTTTGGTTGTTTAATATTTATAAAATCATATTTTTTTGTTTTTTTGATTTTGATAGGTATTTTTAAATATTTAAAAAGTAACTCAGTGTGATTTCTTGATTTTTTTGCTTTTATAGTTGTTGTGCCAGAAGCATTAAGCGCCGCAAGCATAACGCTACTTTTGCATTGAGCAGAACCTTTATTTTCTAAATATTTAATCCCCTCAACAAATTCTGAGCCAAGAATTGATAATGGCAATTTATTTATCCTTTTATGATAAAATTTAGCACCAAATTTTTTTAATGGTGTAGTTATTCTTGAAAAATCTCTTTTGGATAAGCTTTTATCTCCAATTAATTTAATCTTTTGTGGTGATTTTATAAGTAAACCTAGCAGTAGTCTTCCAAGTGTTCCTGAGTTTTTAGCATTTAATGTGAGATTTTTCTTATAATTAAAACCATTAATTCCACCCCCATAAACCTCACAATTATTTTTATTTATTAAAACTTTTATTCCTAGTTTTTTTACAGAATCTATAGCTGCGAGCACATCTTCAGACATTAAAAGATTATAGGCTTTAGATTTTCCAACTGCTTGAGATGCAATAAGAACAAATCTAATACTTAGACTCTTATCTCCACTTACATTTATTTTTTTGTTAAATTTTTTTATTTTATTTTTAACAATCAATACTTTTGACATTTCTTAATTATACTTAAAAGAGTCTCCAAAATAAGCAGACTTAGCATTGATGTTATTAATTAGTTCTGAAGGACTCCCCTTTGCAACTATTCTACAATTAGAAATAACAATAGCCACATCAACACACGATAATAAATCTCTAGCCTGATGGTCGCATAGAATTATTGTTATTCCTTCCTCAGATTGTAAATTTACAATAATTTGTTGTAACATTTTAATAGTCATAACATCTAATGCAGCAAAAGGCTCATCAAGTAAGAGTATTTTAGGATTACCTAGTAAGGCTAATGAAATAACTAATCGTTTTTTTTGACCACCAGATAATAAATCTGCCTTAACATCACGGACTGCATCAAGTTCAAATTTTGAAATTAATGAATTTATTTTTTCATATCTTATTTTCTTATCGTTAATCAAAAGTTCACCAATTGCATTTAAATTTTCTAATAAGGTTAAATCATGAAAATATCCACCATACTGAGGAACATATCCAATTTTAAATTCTGTAGTTCGTAAATAAATTGGATGATCATTAATATTTTGTGAGCCAATAATTATTGAGCCATAGTCAGGCTTGATAAGACCTGTAATTAGATTAAAGATTGTAGATTTACCAACACCATTCGGGCCTAATAGGCCAAGAACTTGGCCTGCGTTAACGTCAAAACTTATATTATCCAAAATTTTTCGTTTCCCAAACGAAAGAGACAATGATTCTAATTTTATTGCTATTTTTGGTTTTTTAAAAGATTTAATTCTAAATTTTTTTATAATAGCCATTTTATTTTTCAATTTTTACAACATCTAAAGGACTTTTCATATAAATTTTTACATCCTTTGTTATAATATCAATTTCTATTTTATCAGCCATTAATCGAGTGTCCAAGTTTTTATAAATAACATTATCAAGAATTTCTAAAAGATTTTTTTCAAAAATTAGATTAAGGATGTCTGACGACAAGTTATGTTGATCTAACTTTGTAGATACATTTGTATAAAAATTTGTATTATAATTTACGTTATTATAAATAGCATTATCTGCTTTAATTATTATAGGAGAATTCCTTTGAGTATTAATTGTTGCTACAACATTTTTCATCAGGATTAGCTGTGGATTATCCTTATTGATCTCACCAAACTCAGAGTTTATAGTGTAGGAATTTCCTTTTTTGTCTTTTGAAGAATATTTTAATTGGTATATTAAATTATTTCCGTTAACTTCAGTAGATATATCCCTTTCTATTAAATTTTTTTTAATATCTCTATTTGTAAAATATTTCTTAAAAAAAAGTGTAGAAATAATCAAAACAGTTAAAACTAATAATAACTGTGTTAGTATTTTCTTATTCATCTAGGTGATGCTGTTACCTAAAATAGAATGAATATGTATAATTCCGATCGTTTTTGATTTTTGTCGTTTGTCATAAACACTTAAACATGTGACTTTATTTTGGTTCATAATTGAAAGAGCTTTTTCGGCAAGAATTTCTTTATTAATTTTTATAGGATTTTTAGTCATAACCTTTTTCACTTTTAAAATATGTAAATTATCATTTTTTTGGTTTACTCTTCTAATTTGACCATCTGTAATTATACCTGTTGTACTTCCATTTTTATTTCTAACAATTAATGTCCCTAGTTTTTTTTGAGTGATAACTTTTAGTGCTTCTTTCATATTTGAATCCTCATTGATAAAGGGAATTTTATTTTTTGTAAGCATTATTTCTTCTACAGTTTTAAGTTTTGCACCTAAATTTCCTGAAGGATGATATTTTTTAAAATCTTGTTTATTTATTTTTCTTTTGTTTAATGTTGCCACAGCTAAAGCATCACCAATACTTAGTTGGTTAATGGTACTAGATGTTGGAACGATTCCAAGACCAGCCTCAGTTACTTCAGGGATTAGTAATTTGATGTCCGAATTTTTATACAAAGTTGAATTTTTTTTCGACATTATACCAATCAGTAAAATTTTATTTCTATTTGCATATTTAATAATATTATTTAATTCTTCAGTCGAGCCTGAGTAACTTATCAAAATTAATACATCTTTTTTTGAAATACTGCCAAGATCTCCATGAGAACAATCATTTGCAGAAAGAGAAAAAGAAGGTGTTCCCACTGAAGAAAAGGTTGCTGAAATTTTTGCTGCTATCAAGCCACTTTTTCCAACTCCACATAAAATTACCTTAGATTGACATTTTGTAATTGCTTCCACCGCATCGTTAAAAGAATTTTTTATAGAGTTTTTTAATTTTTTTAAGGCTTTTATTTCTAAGTCTATTACGTCTTTTGCAATTTTTTTATAATCTTTTTTTTTCATTTAATGAGCCCATATATCATCTTTAAATAAAGCTAAATCAAGATCAACTCTGGTTTTCAAAAATTTTAAAGATTCACTATATAAATCAACTCGTTTTTCTCTAATAAGAATTTTATTTAGCTCTTCATGAATCTTATGCAAATAAATAACGTCATTTGCACAATATTTAAGTTGAGCTGGCGATAATTCACCACCAAAATCTGAGCTCTGAAATTGTTTACTAACATCAATGTTTATAAATTCTTTAATTAAAGTTTTAAGTGAATGGCTATCAGAATAAGATCTAGCTAACTTTGAAGCAATCTTAGTATCTAGAATATTTTTAGTTTCTGTCTTCAGATAATATTTTATGTGTGCCATATCAGCTCTACCGTAATGAAATATTTTTGTAATAGAATTATCTGAAAGAACTTTATTCAAGTTTGGGGCATTATAATTTGATCTATCTAATTGAACAATATGAGCATCTGAATTTCCACTTGATATTTGGATAAGGCATAAAGGATCACGTTTTACATTGAGACCCATAAACTCTCCATCAACTGCTATAATATTGCCTAAATCTAAATCTTCTGGTAGATCATCTTTGTGAAGTTTAATATCAATATTCATTTTTAATTATATATATATGAAAGTAAAAAATTGTCTAATTTTTGGCGGTAGCGGTCAAATAGGTCGTCATTTAATCAGAAAGCTTACTAAAAATAATTATAAGGTCACTGTAATAACTAGAAATCTCCATCAAAAAGGGTACGTGATAAAAACCCAAGCTAATGCTGGGTACATAGATATTGTTGAAGCTAATATTTTTGACGAAAAAAAGATTAGAAAACTTTTTACCAAAACTGATATTTGTATTAATTTAATTGGTATTTTGTATGAAAGTGGCAAGGGAAATAGCTTTAAAAACATCCACTCTATTTTTCCATCTATTTTGGCTAAACTTTGTAAGGAATATAAAGTTCAACAATTTATTCATGTATCTGCATTAGGTATTAATAGTGCCATAGATTCAAAGTATGCAAAAAGTAAATTAGAGGGAGAGGAAAACATTCATAAAAATTTTCCGCTAGCTACTATATTAAGACCATCAGTAGTTTATTCTGTAGATGATAATTTTACTACAAATTTTATGACCTTGCTAAGTAGTCTTCCATTCTTTCCACTTTATTACAACGGAGATACTAAATTTACTCCAATCCATTGTTCTGATTTAACAGACACTATTTATTATGTTATTTCTAAAAATATATATTCTAAAATAATTGAGTGTGTAGGACCTGAGGTAATCTCTTTAAAAGAAATTTTAAAAAAGTTATTAAAGCTAATTAATAAGAAAAGATTATTAATTCCCCTTCCATTTTTTGCTGCAAATATATCGGCAAAATTATTTCAATTGTTTCCAAAACCATTATTAACAGTAGATCAGCTTACCCTGTTAAAGTATGATAATATTTCTTCCAACAAATATCAAACCAATGCTGATATAGGAGTTCCAAGCACAAGGTTATTCGATCAAGAAGTTGAAAAATATTGTTATATGTGGAGAGAGGGTGGTAAGTTTTCTACTAAAAAATACAACACAACAAATTCTTAGTAGGTTTTTTTAATTAAGATTGTATAAGTTATTCTATGGCTATTAATATTATCTATATTTTAATATTTTTAATTTTCTCATTTCTATTGTATTTAATCTTTAAATCAGTCGTGAGAGGTATTGATGGAAAAAATAAAAATAAAAATAAAAAATAATATTTTAGAGGAACTTTTATTAAGCAGTATTAATTTTTTTAATATTATATTGAGTTGCCTCTTCTTCTTTATCAGTGGCAGGCTCTTCTTTTTTGCCTTTTGGCTGATAAGCGTACAATAAATGAAGTTTGCAATATGAAAAATCTTTTAAAGAAGATCTTCCACAGAAATAAAATGACTTTTCTTCTGGGTGTCCAACAGGCCATTTGCAAGAGCCTTCATCTAATTCTTCTAATTTTTTAGGGTTTTCTGGCTCAAAATCTTTTTCAATAAGCAAAGATTTAAATTTATTTTTTCTTCCCTGTTTTAATTTAGAATTATTTTCTTCTGAGCTGTTAACAAAACTTTGATTTGATGAAGCATTTCTATTTTTAATTTTTGATGAAAGGTTTAGCCTATGAGCCTTACCAATAACTGCATTTCTGCTAATGCCACCAATGATTTCAGCAATTTGACTTGCCGTACTTCCTTTACCCCAAAGCTCTTTTAATTTGTTAACTTTTTCTTCGTTCCAACTCATAATCTGTATTTAGTATGTTAATTAATTTTAATAACTATATATAGATCACATGGGAATTAAAAAAAAACAATAGCTATTTTTGTTTTGTGCACAAAATTCTAAAACTTATATATGATTACCTATGGTTGAATTGAATAAGAAATATCAAATTAATATAAAAAAATTTGGTTTTATAAATTGGATTGGTTTTAAAAGTTTATGGCTTAAAGAATGCAATAGGTTTATGGCTGTTTGGCAACAAACATTACTATCTCCGCTTGTATCAAGTTTGTTATTTTTATCTGTTTTATCTTTAGCTCTAGGAAATAATAGAGGAGATGTTCTTGGTTACTCTTTCATAAGTTTTTTAGCACCAGGGTTAATTGCGATGAGTATTTTAACCCAATCATTTAGCCATTCAGTTTCATCATTGATGATTGGAAAAATACAAGGAAATATTGTTGATATGCTTTATGCCCCTTTATCAGCACTAGAGGTTTCAATGGCAATAATATTAGCAGCTCTTACAAGAAGTTTTTTAATTGCCATAATTTCAATAGGTGTTTTCTCTTTAATAGTTGAGATGCCAATAAATAATATTTTATTTATTTTTATCTTTGGTTTCCTAAGCGCTTTTATATTGGGGAGCCTAGGCTTTATTACTGGTCTTTGGGCTGAAAAATTTGATCATACGGCAACTGTCACTAACTTTATTATTACCCCATTAAGTTTTTTATCTGGAGTGTTTTATTCTATAGATAAACTTCCTAAATTTTTTCAAACTATTAGTCATATCAACCCATTCTTTTATATGATCGATGGATTTAGATATGGTTTTTTAGGAAAGTCTGACGGATCAATAAGTATAGGGTTAGTTTATTTAACAATATTAAGTATTATAATGTGGTATGTGGCTTTTTATCTTTATAAAAAAGGTTATAAGATTAAATCTTAGTTCATGAGCGCTTTAGCAAAAAATTATAATAGAAGAAAGATTTCATTTAAATACGGAAAAGGCAGTTTTCTATATTCAACCAATGGAAAAAAATATTTAGATTTTGTTCAAGGAATTGCAGTTAATTCCTTAGGACATGCTAATCCATACTTAATAAAAGCAATTAATAAACAATCAAAAAAACTTTGGCATGTATCTAATGCATTTATAATTCCAGAAGGTGAAAAATTAGCTAAAAGATTAGCTAAGAAAACTTTTGCTGATTTTGTGATTTTTCAGAATAGCGGAGCAGAAGCAACAGAAGCAGCAATTAAAGTCGCAAGGAGATATTTCTATTCAGTAGGACAGCCAAAAAAGAATAGAATTCTTTGTGTTAAAAACTCATTTCATGGAAGAACATTAGCCACAATTTATGCTAGTGGATCAAAAAAAATGACAGAAGGTTTTGGACCAAAGGTTGATGGATTTGACCATTTTGAATTTGGAAATCATAAATCATTAAAAAAATCTATAACCAGTAAAACAGCTGCAATTATGGTTGAAACCATCATGGGTGAAGGAGGAATTAAGGTTATTCCTGATTGGTGTTTAAAAGGATTAAGAGAAATCTGCAATGAAAAAAAAATTTTATTAATTTTGGACGAAGTTCAATGTGGAATAGGTAGATCTGGAAATTTTTTTGCTTTTGAAAGTTCAAAAATTAAACCTGATATTGTGCCAATAGCAAAAGGTATTGGAGGTGGTTTTCCACTTGGAGCAGTTTTAATGAATAAAAGAGTGGCATCTGGAATGACAGCAGGAACTCATGGCTCAACATTTGGTGGAAATCCATTAGCAATGTCTGTTGGAAATGCAGTTTTAGATCAAATATTTAAAAAAGGATTTCTTAATAATATTAAAAAGGTGTCAAAATATTTTCACTCTGAATTGAATAAATTAAAAAAAGAGTTTCCAAAGGTAATTAAAGAAGTGAGAGGTGTTGGTCTGTTGATTGGATTACAATTACACAATGATCAAACGAAATTTATTCAAAAATTAATGGATAATAAATTATTGACAATTAGAGCTGCAGAAAATGTTATAAGAATATTGCCTCCACTTAATGTTAAGAAACAAGAAATAGATATGTCTATAAGAATAATTAGAAAAGTTTGCTTAAAACTAAAATAAAAATGAATCATTTTATCACACTTAAAGACATACCTGCGGCAGACCTTAGAAGAATTATAAATGATGCAAAAAAAAGAAAAGATAAAAGAAAAAAGTTTAGCACTCTTGATATTGATAAAGATAAACCTTTGAAGGGAAAATTACTCATTCAAATGTTTGAAAAATCAAGTCTTAGAACGAGACTAAGTTTCTACCTTGCAATAAAACAATTAGGTGGTGGAACTATAACACTTAGGGCAAACGAACTGCACCTCGGAAAAGGAGGGGAGAGTTTGGCTGATACAGCAAGAATTTTATCAACTTATAGTGATGGTTTTATGCTGAGAACTGATAGTGATAAAAAAATAGAAGAATTTAGTAAATATTTAACCATACCTATTATTAATGGGCTGAGTCCATCATCTCACCCAACACAAGTTTTATCAGATATTTTTACTGTTGAAGAAATTAAAAAAAAATCTATTTCAAAATTAAATATCTGTTGGATTGGAGATTCAAATAACGTTCTTAATAGTTTAATTGCAGCATCTGTTAAATTTTCTTTTAGATTAAGCATTGGTTGTCCTAAAAATTATGAGCCTAAAAAATTTGTACTTGATTGGGTAAAAAAGAATAAAGGAAAAATTAATATTTATAATGATGCTAAAAAAGCAGTAAAAAATTCTGATGTTATCTTTTCAGACAAAGTTATTTCTTTAAATGATAAAGTTAATAAAAATAAAAAGATTAAAGATTTTAATAATTTTCAAATTAATTCTAAATTAATAAGTTTTGCTAAAAAAAATGTAACATTTTTACACTGTTTACCAAGAGGTACAGAAGTCTCGAATGAAGTTTTTTTAGGTAAAAATTCAAAGGTGTGGCTACAAGCACTTAATAGGGTGCATGTTCAGAAAAGTATCTTATTATATTGCTTTGGTAAGTTAAGGTAGCAACTTAGGACTGTCATTGTTTTGATTTAAGTATTTAATTACAGAGGCCCTGTCTTTCTCTTTTCTTAAACCAGCGTAGGACATTTTAGTTCCTTTTAAATAAGAGGAAGGCTTTGTTAAGAAACCATTAAGCTCCTCAAACGTCCACTCTTTATCATATGAAGCTAAAGCTTTAGAGTATTTGTAATCATCCACACCACCAACAGCTCTTCCAACAACGTTGTATAATGCGGGACCAATTTTATTTTTTCCACCTTTATTTATTGAGTGGCATGCTGCACATTTCTTAAAAATTTTCTCTCCACTTGTAACATCACCCAATGCCATAATTGCAGTTATATCAATTTTTTCTACCATCTCAGTTGCTAGAGAAGTTTCTGAACTTACTTGGCTCGCTACTTCAACTTGATATCCAAGATTTTTTGGTTTATTAACCTGAAAAATGCCATCTGCAATTTTTCCTAAGCCAATTACAAGTAGTGCAACCATCAGAATTGCAGCAATAATTTTATTTAGTTCGAACGAATCCATTTAAATTAAGTTATTTTGACATATAACATGTTAATTAAAAAAATACTTAATTTTTAATTTTATAATTTTGCGTCTGTTAGACGCATAAAGTTGGTAATTTTATAATGAAAAAAACACTAATATTAATTCCATCAAGAATGGCCGCAACTAGGTTGCCAGGAAAACCACTCCTAAAAATTAATGATTTATCCATTATTTCTAATGTTTTTAAAAGAGCAGAAGAGGCTAATATTGGTGAAGTAGTCGTTGCAACTGGGGATCGGGAGATACTTGAGGATGTTTTAAAAAATGGTGGCAAAGCAGTTCTCACTAAAAGTGATCACAAAACTGGCACAGATAGAATTTTTGAAGCTTATAAAAAACTAGATATAAAAAATATTGACTACATATTAAATCTACAAGGTGATGAACCTGATATTAATAAAGATGATATTATTAATCTAAATAATTTCATGATTAATCAAGATGCTGAAATAGGGACATTGGCAGCAAAAATTCAAAATGATAAAATGCTGAATAATAGAAATGTAGTTAAGGTTATTACAGATGAAAAGTTGACAGAAAGTAATTTTCCAACAGCATTAAATTTTACTAGAGATAATTCATTAATAGATGGTCAAAATATTTATCATCACATTGGAATTTATTCTTATAAAATAACTGTATTAGAAAAATTTGTAAGCTTAGATCAAACAAATAATGAAAAAGTAAATAAATTAGAACAATTAAGAGCTTTAGATAATAAGTTAAAAATAAATGTAGCTTTAGCAAAATCCTCTCCTATAGGAGTTGATACTGAAGAAGATTATCTGGCTATAAAAAAAATTATGGAATATAAAATATAAAATGAACAAAATTTATTTTCAAGGAACCTTTGGAGCCTATTCGCATTTAGCAGCACTTGAAATTGAGCCTGATGCAGAAGTTATACCATGTAAGACGTTTGATGAATGTTTTTTAAAAACATCATCAGAAAGTGGTTCACGAATGGTAATACCTGAATCAAATCGGATTACAGGAAATATAGGAATAGAATATTTAATTTTCAAACATAGGTTAAATATTTATGCTGAGCATTTTCAAAAAATTGAACATAATTTATTAGGGCAGAAAGGAAGTAGCTTAAAAGATATAAAAGATGTCTTTTCTCACACACAAGGTTTATCTCAATGTTCAAATTTCATTAAAAAAAACAATTTCACTGAACATGTACGTGCTGATACAGCTGGTTCTGCTGAAGCAATCTCAAAAAAAAAAATTAAAGGTGAGGCTGCAATTGCTTCTTCACTAAGTGCAAAAATTTATAAGCTTAAAATACTTGCACCCAACATTGAAAATGAAAAAGGCAACGTAACTCGATTTCTAGTTATGGGTAAAGAAGTGTATCAACCAGATTTTGGAGATAAAAGATATATAACATCTTTTTTATTTAAATTAAAAAGTAAACCTGCTGCGCTTTATCAATCACTAGGGGGTTTTGCGATTAATGGTGTAAATCTAACAAAACTTCAAAGCTATCCAGAACAAAACTCATTTGAATCATATTTTTTTTTATGTGATCTAGATGGTCACATTGAAGATCCAAAAGTTCAAAAATCTTTAGAAGAATTAGGACTTCATTGTCAAGATTTTCACGTGCTAGGTGTTTTTGAGGCTGATAAATTTAGAGAAAAATAATTCAGAAACTTTTCTTGTAGATTGGAAAACATTACTGTTATAATAACCCTGGAGGCTAGAGGTGAATACTGCTTGAACCCGACCAGATCTTAACGGAAGCAGTCGTAAAGACAGTTTTTCAGGTTTTAGTCTCCTTATAAAAATGAATAAAAATACAAAAGTTTTAGCCTTAAAGTATAGACCTCAGACATTTGCTGATCTTATAGGTCAAGATGTTGTTGCTGAAACAATAGCTAATGCAATTAAAGCAAATAAAGTCCCTAATGCTTATCTTTTTACTGGAATTAGAGGCGTTGGCAAAACTACTACGGCAAGAATAGTTGCCAAATCTCTAAATTGCTCAAATGGTATTGATGAACTTTGTAAAGACGACCTGTGTGAAAATTGTACAGCAATTTCAAATTCAAATCATATTGATGTATTAGAAATGGATGCAGCAAGTAAAACTGGTGTTGATGACGTAAGAGATCTTATTGAATTTTCTAGATATGGTCCAACTACAGCAAAATATAAAATATTTATTATTGATGAAGTGCATATGCTTAGCAAACAGGCATTTAATGCATTGCTAAAAACTCTAGAGGAGCCGCCTGAGTATTTAAAATTTATTTTTGCAACTACAGAAATAAAAAAAATTCCAATCACTGTAATTTCTCGCTGTCAAAGATTTGATTTATCTAGAATTAAGTCTTTAGAATTATTTGATTTTATAAAAAAGATTAAAGATAAAGAGAATGGTAACGCATCTGATGATGCACTTAAATTGATTGTAAAGATTTCTGAAGGATCCGTTAGAGACGCTTTATCATTACTTGATAGAGCATTGCTTACACTAGATAAAGACAAGGAGTTAGATTTAGCTTCTGCACAAAAAATATTTGGTTACTTTGATAAGTCACAATTAATTAGTTTATTTCAACTTATATTTGAAGGCAAAGAAACAGAGGTTTTAAATATTTATAGAAAAATTTATAACCAAGGTGTTGAACCCAAAATTTTTATAAATGATTTTTTAGAGCTTTTATATTATTTTAAAAATATTGAATCATTAAACATAGATGGTACAAATTTTTCATTAAATGATGAGGAATTTAATAGAATTAAAGAAATTTCTAAAAAAGTTAACAATGAAACCCTAATATTATTTTGGCAGTTTACTATTAAAGCATTAGAAGAGCTTGATATTGTTTACAATCAACATTTATCAATGGAAATGTTCTTAATTAGATTAATTCATTTAAAAAACATCAAGAATACGTCTGATGTTAATTATGAAGTCTCAAATCAAACAAATGAAAATGTTAGTCAAACATCTCTTTCACAAAAAAAAAATAGTGAAGATTTCTTTGAGATAAAAGATAAAGTTGAAACAATTGGTCAAATAAAAAATATTACTCAGGAGAAAGATATAAAATTAAAAGATAATAAGGAAGTTGAAATGAGAACTAATTTTATAAATTCTTTTGATGACTTATTGGAAACATGCTTATTTAAAAAAGAAATTAAATTGAAATATGAATTAGAAAAAAATGTTAATCTTGTTAGTTTTGAGGATCAAAGAATTGAAATTTCATTTAATGAAGATTTAGACAAAAATTTTATTAAAGATTTATCTTCAAAGCTTTATGAATGGACTAATAATAGATGGATAATAACACTTAGTAAAACTAAAGGCCAGCCATCTAAAAAAGAAATAGAAGCCAACTTAAAAATAGAACTAAAAGAAGCTGTAAAAGATTCTTTAATTTATAAAAATATTTTAGAAAAGTTTCCAGATGCAGAATTGATTGACGTTAAAGTCAATGAGAAGAAGGATACAAATGACTGATTTTACTAAGATTTTAGATAAAGCTAAAGAATTTGAATCTAAAATGAAAGAGAGTCAGGAAAAAATTAAAAACATTCAAGTTGAGGGTGCTTCTGGCTCTAATTCTGTAAAGATTACATTAAATGGTGAAAATGAAATGATTAAAATAAATTTGTCAGATGAAGTAATGAAAGAAGATAAGATTATAATAGAAGACTTAATAGTAGCAGCTCACAATAATGCAAAATCTGAATTAAAAACTAAAACATCTGAAGAAATTTCAAAGTCCACAAGTGGATTTGGCATTCCTGGATTTAAATGGCCACTTTAATAAGATGCAAAGTATTAATGAAATAGATGAATTAATTAAATTAATTTCTAGGCTTCCAGGCCTGGGCCCAAAGTCAGCAAAAAGAATTGTTTTAAAGCTTATTAATAATAGAGATGAATTGGTTAAACCAATGGCAAATACTCTAGCTCAAGTTTATAAAAATGTCATTAGATGCCAGTCCTGTGGCACTTTAAAGTCTAATTCTTTAGGATGTAACAACTGTGAAAATACAAAAGAAAAATATAACAAAATATGTGTGGTTGAAGATATTGCAGATCAGTGGTCTATAGAAAACTCAAATATTTATAAGGGATACTTTCATATTCTTGGTGGAACAATTTCATCTGCTGGCCAAAGAAAAGAAGATCTCTTAATCAACTCATTAGTTGAAAGAGTTGTTAAAGAAAATATTGAAGAAGTTATATTAGCAACCAGTGCAACTGTTGAAGGCCAAACCACAGCATATTATATTCAAGACAGTCTTAAACAAACAAGTGCAAAAGTTACAAAACTTGCACAAGGCTTACCTGTGGGCGGTGAAATAGAAAGCCTTGATGATGGAACCTTATATTCAGCTTTTAAAAACAGAACTGGAATTAAAACTAATTCTGAGTAGATTTTTTTAGTAATCTGTTCAGATGTAATAAAGGTTCTGTATAACCAGAAGGTTGTTCTTTACCCTTAAAAATTAAGTCACAAGCTGTTTTAAAAGCAATTGATTGATCAAAATCTTTAGACATCATCTCGTAGCTACCTCTTCCAGAACGAGCATAAGCCCCATCATTTTTATTTTGATCATCAACAATTTTTGCCATTTTTTTCATTATTTCCATAACTTGAGATTTTGTACAAATATCGTGATGTATCCAATTGGCAATATGTTGAGAGGATATTCTTAAAGTGGCTCTATCTTCCATTAAGCCAATATTATTAATATCAGGTACTTTTGAACAGCCAACTCCATGATCTATCCATCTCACAACATATCCCAAAAGAGTTTGTGCAGAATTTGAAATCTCAGAATTAATTTCTTCCATTGACCAGTTTGGTCTATCTGCAATTGGAACTGTTAACAGATCATCAAGTGTTGCAGACTCCCTTTTTTGAATTTCTTTTTGTTTTTCAAAAATATTTATCTCATGATAATGTAAAGCATGAAGAGCTGCTGCTGTAGGTGAGGGAACCCAAGCACAATTTGCTCCAGCTATTAAATGACCA
Organism: uncultured Candidatus Pelagibacter sp.; assembly: GCA_905616455.1. The sequence continues at coordinate 46,951 of CAJQSW010000001.1, forward strand.
GCTTTTTGCTCCATCATATCTTTCATTTTATCAGGCATAGCCCACATTCCTTTGCCAATTTGTGCTTTACCAGAAAGACCACACTGCAGACCAATATCAACATTATTATTTTCATATGCACCAATCCACTTAGAAGACTTCATGTCACCTTTTTTAATCATAGGGCCAGCTTCCATTGAAGTATGCATTTCATCTCCAGTTCTGTCCAGGAATCCTGTATTAATAAAAAATACTCTATTTTCAAGAGTCCTAATACACTCTTTTAAGTTTGAAGATGTTCTTCTTTCTTCGTCCATAATACCAATTTTACAGGTATTCTTTTTTAAACCTAAGACCTCTTCAATTTTACTAAAAATTAAATCAGTAAAAGCTGTTTCTTCTGGGCCATGCATTTTTGGTTTAACAATATAAATAGACCCACTTCTTGAATTACCCTTTCTTTTTATATCGTGAAGACCTGCTGCTGAAGTTATAAAAGCATCCATAATTCCCTCTGGTATTTCAGTGCCATCTTTTAAAAGAATTGCAGAATTAGTCATAAGGTGTCCAACATTTCTTACTAGTAACAAACTTCTTCCGTGTAATTTTAATCCTTTTCCATCTTTAGATATATAACTTCTATCAGGATTTAATTTACGTTCATAAGTTTTTCCATTTTTTTCGAATGTTGATTTTAGATCACCCTTCATTAGACCAAGCCAATTACGATAACAAATAATCTTGTCATCACCATCAACTGCAGCAACACTATCTTCATTATCACAAATGGTTGAAACTGCTGCCTCAACAATAATATCACTAATTTTAGCAGAATCTTGTTGGGCGCTAAAAGCATTTGGGTCTATAATTATTTCTACATGAAGGTTGTTATTTTTTAGAATTATTGCTGAGGGATTATTAACCTCTCCTCTATGACCAATAAATTTATCCTTGTTCTTTAGTGATGTTTTAACGTCATCTTTTAATATAATCAGAGAGCCATCATTAATTTTAACTCCTGTAATAGTATACCAGTCTAAATTTTCTAAAGGAAAGTGTTTCTCTAAAAAATCTCTTCCATATTTTATGACCATTTCTCCTCTTAAAGGATCATACCTCTGAGAAGTGCTATCTTCAGATTGTTCGATTACGTCTGTACCATATAAACTATCGTACAAGCTCATCCATCTTGCATTGGCAGCATTTAAAGCGTACCTTTCATTCATGATGGGAACAACTAATTGCGGACCAGCAATATTAGTTATCTCTTCATCAACATTACTTGTTTTAATTTTAAAATCTGGACCCACTTCTTTTAGATAACCAATTTCCTTTAAAAATTTTTTATATTTTTCTAAATTAATCTCATTACCTTTATTTGTAATATGCCAAACATCTATTTTCTTTTGTAAATCTTCTCTTATCTTTAATAAGGCTTTATTTTTTGGAGATAATTCATGAACTACTCTGTCAAAGCCTTCCCAAAATTTTTCTGAAGAGATATTTGTGTCTTCAAGCAATTCTTCATTAATGAAGTTAAGCAATTTATTGGAAACTGATAGATTCTGTATTTTTGTATATTGTTTTTTCATAGCACCCATTTTACCCCATCTGTATGTTTGCCTGAGAGTTTTGCTCCATCGGCGAGATAAAATCTCTTTCCAGAGTGTTATGTTTATTATCGGTCCTTTTGCCTGAGAGTTTCCGGGGTAGTTGCTCCTTCGGCGCTAATATACTTATAGTCTCTCCCGATATATAAAGACTACCTATTAATATAATTAAGTCAAATATTAATTATTTAAACATTTTATTGCCTTTTTTGATAATTAATTAATAATTAAATTATTCGTATGAAAAATTATTTAAATTTTGAAACTGATATTAAAAATTTAGAAGTTGAATTAGAAAAACTAAAAGATCCATATAATCAAGATGGACTTTCAGAAGTGGATACAAAAAAAATTTCCAATTCTCAGAAAGAGATAGATAAAAAATTACAAGAAATTTACTCTAACCTTGATCCATGGCAAACAACCTTGGTTGCAAGACATGAGGACAGACCTAAAGCCAAGTTTTTTGTGGATAATCTATTTGAGAATTTTATTCCATTATCTGGAGATAGATTTTATGGAGAAGACAAATCTGTTTTGGCTGGATTTGCAAAATTTAATGAAAAATCAGTTTTAGTTATAGGTCAAGAAAAAGGTGATAGCCTTGAAACCAGAATTGAAAGAAATTTTGGCATGATGAGACCTGAAGGTTATAGAAAAACTATTAGATTAATGAAACTTGCAAATAAATTTAATATTCCAATAATCTCTTTTATAGATACTCCAGGCGCATACCCAGGTGTTGGGGCCGAGGAGAGAGGTCAAGCAGAAGCAATTGCAAAATCAATAGAGTGTTGTATGTCGTTAAGTGTGCCAACATTTGCAATTATTATTGGAGAGGGTGGCTCTGGTGGAGCAATAGCATTAGCCTCATCCAACAAGGTTATAATGTTAGAAAATGCTATCTATTCAGTAATATCTCCTGAAGGATGTGCAACTATTCTATGGAGAGATCCAAAAAGAACACTTGATGCAGCTAAGGCAATGAAACTATCTTCAAAAGATCTTTTAGAATTAAAAGTAATTGATGAAGTTATTCCAGAGCCAGTTGGTGGAGCTCACAGAGATAGAGATTTAATTTTAAACAATGTAAGGGAATCTATTGAAAATAACTTAAACGAATTTTTTAATATGAGTGGAGATGAAGTTTTAAACCACAGAAAAAATAAATTTCTAGCTATTGGAAGATCAAAAGGATTTGTCAGCAAATTAGATGAGGTGAACTCACTAACAATGAAAAAAAACAAGGTTATTACATTTATTGAAAATTTTCTTGCTTCGAAGATAAATTTAGGAATTTCTTTTGTTGCATTAGTTTTAATGGGCTACTTCATATTTTTTTTATAAGGCACCACAACATTTTTTATATTTTTTACCAGATCCACACGAGCAAGGTTCATTTCTACTCATTTTTTTCCCAATATATTTTGGATCAATTTTAGTTGGTTGGGGATCTCCTCTTTCTTGAGTAGGCTCTTGGACTATTTGTAAATTAATTAAGATTGTTACAAAGTCAATTTTTAGTTTATTTAATAAGCTTTCAAAAAGATGAAAAGCTTCTTTTTTA
>CAJQSW010000002.1 GCA_905616455.1 uncultured Candidatus Pelagibacter sp.
TAATCAATAGATTAGTGAGGATTATTGGGCATTTTAGACCCAATTAGCTATTTAAAAAGTAAAAATTTAAGAAGAGAAGTGTGGACGGTTAAGGTTACCAAAATTTGTCGTACACACTTCAAAATCGTATGGATTGTATTCTTACAATTTATATATGAAGCTAGTGTGCGCCGTTTTTTAACTTGAGAGTTTGATCATGGCTCAGAACGTACGCTGGCGGCACGCCTAACACATGCAAGTCGAACGAAGTAGCAATACTTAGTGGCAGACGGGTGAGTAACATGTGGGTATCTACCCTTTGGCCTGGAATAACACGAGGAAACTTGTGCTAATACCGGATAAGTCTTTACGGAGAAAGCTTTATGCACCATTGGATGAGCCCGCACTTGATTAGTTTGTTGGTAGGGTAATGGCCTACCAAGACTATGATCAATAGCTGATTTGAGAGGATGATCAGCCACATTGGGACTGAGACACGGCCCAAACTCCTACGGGAGGCAGCAGTGGGGAATCTTGCACAATGGAGGAAACTCTGATGCAGCGATGCCGCGTGAGTGAAGAAGGCCTTTGGGTTGTAAAGCTCTTTCGTCGGGGAAGAAAATGACTGTACCCGAATAAGAAGGTCCGGCTAACTTCGTGCCAGCAGCCGCGGTAATACGAAGGGACCTAGCGTAGTTCGGAATTACTGGGCTTAAAGAGTTCGTAGGTGGTTGAAAAAGTTGGTGGTGAAATCCCAGAGCTTAACTCTGGAACTGCCATCAAAACTTTTCAGCTAGAGTATGATAGAGGAAAGCAGAATTTCTAGTGTAGAGGTGAAATTCGTAGATATTAGAAAGAATACCAATTGCGAAGGCAGCTTTCTGGATCATTACTGACACTGAGGAACGAAAGCATGGGTAGCGAAGAGGATTAGATACCCTCGTAGTCCATGCCGTAAACGATGTGTGTTAGACGTTGGAAATTTATTTTCAGTGTCGCAGGGAAACCGATAAACACACCGCCTGGGGAGTACGACCGCAAGGTTAAAACTCAAATGAATTGACGGGGACCCGCACAAGTAGTGGAGCATGTGGTTTAATTCGAAGATACGCGCAGAACCTTACCAACACTTGACATGTTCGTCGCGACTCTAAGAGATTAGAGTTTTCGGTTCGGCCGGACGAAACACAGGTGCTGCATGGCTGTCGTCAGCTCGTGTCGTGAGATGTTGGGTTAAGTCCCGCAACGAGCGCAACCCTCACTTTTAGTTGCCATCATTAAGTTGGGCACTCTGAAAGAACTGCCAGTGATAAGCTGGAGGAAGGTGGGGATGACGTCAAGTCCTCATGGCCCTTACGTGTTGGGCTACACACGTGCTACAATGGCATCTACAACAGGAAGCAAAACGGCAACGTTAAGCAAATCCCGAAAAGATGCCTCAGTTCGGATTGCACTCTGCAACTCGAGTGCATGAAGCTGGAATTACTAGTAATCGTGGATCAGCGTGCCACGGTGAATGCGTTCCCGGGTCTTGTACACACCGCCCGTCACACCATGGGAGTTGGTTCTACCTTAAGGCAAGGTTTCAAACCCTTGACCACGGTATAGTCAGCGACTGGGGTGAAGTCGTAACAAGGTAGCCGTAGGGGAACCTGCGGCTGGATTACCTCCTTTCTAAGGATGAGTGAAAGAGAAAAATTTCACTCTAAATAATATACATCGGTAATGTTGACCGTCCTCATTTCTCTTCTTAAAGTAATGTTTCCTTCTTGTAGGGCCGGTAGCTCAGTTGGTTAGAGCACACCCTTGATAAGGGTGGGGTCGAAAGTTCGAGTCTTTCTCGGCCCACCAAAAACCTAAATGGGGGATTAGCTCATCTGGGAGAGCGCCTGATTTGCATTCAGGAGGTAGCAGGTTCGATCCCTGTATCCTCCACCAGGAAACATTTAGTTATTAAAACTGTAAATAAAAATAATTTATATCAATATCTATATCCGAACATTAAAAGTTATTATTTAATGTTCAAAATAAAAATTTGATCACAACATGGATTAATTTTCTGTAAAAAGAATTTTTTTCTGTGCATAAATCAAGCGTTTAAGGGCGTGTAGTGGATGCCTTGGCACTGAAAGCCGATGAAGGACGTGATATACTGCGATAAGTTTCGGGGAGCTGTATGTAAGCTTTGATCCGAAAATTTCCGAATGGGGAAACCCACCACTTTATGTGGTACTTTAAACTGAATACATAGGTTTAAAGAGACAACCTGGAGAACTGAAACATCTAAGTAACCAGAGGAAAAGAAATCAATTGAGATTCCGTTAGTAGTGGCGAGCGAACGCGGAGCAGGCCAGTAATTTTGTTAAAAAAATTTGAATAGTTTGGAAATGCTAACCACAGAGGGTGATAGTCCCGTATGAGTAATGTTTAACAAAATTCTTGAGTAAAGCGGGACACGAGAAATCCTGCTCGAATATAGGGGGACCACCCTCTAAGCCTAAATACTCTTCAGTGACCGATAGTGAACTAGTACCGTGAGGGAAAGGTGAAAAGAACCCCTATTAGGGGAGTGAAATAGAACCTGAAACTGCATGCCTACAATCAGTCCGAGCCCTTTTTAGGGTGAGGGCGTACCTTTTGTATAATGGGTCAGTGACTTAATTTATTAAGCAAGCTTAAGCCATCTAGGTGTAGGCGCAGCGAAAGCGAGTCTTAATAGGGTGATTAGTTTAATGAATTAGACCCGAAAACGAATGAGCTTACCATGAGCAGGTTGAAAGTTGGGTAACACCAACCGGAGGACCGAACCAGTTGACGTTGAAAAGTCTTTGGATGACTTGTGGTAAGGGGTGAAAGGCCAACCAAATTCGTAGATAGCTGGTTTTCCGCGAAAACTATTTAGGTAGTGCGTCGAATAAATAGATGTTTAGAGGTAGAGCACTAAATGGGCTAGGGGGAAGAGATTCTTACCAAACCTAATAAAACTCCGAATGCTAGACATTGTTCTTCGGCAGACAGACTGTGGGTGCTAAGGTCCATGGTCGAGAGGGAAAGAGCCCAGACCACCAGATAAGGTCCCAAAATCATGATTAAGTGTGAAAGGATGTGGAAATTCCATAACAGCCGGGAGGTTGGCTTAGAAGCAGCCATCCTTTAAAGATAGCGTAACAGCTCACCGGTCTAATAGAGTTTCTGCGCCGAAGATGTAACGGGGCTCAAATCATGTACCGAATCTGTGGCTTTACAATGTTTTCGAACTTTGTAAGGGGTAGCGGAACGTTCTGTAAGCCTGCGAAGGGATACCCGTGAGGGATCCTGGAGGTATCAGAAGTGCGAATGCTGACATAAGTAACGATAAACGAAGTGAAAAACTTCGTCGCCGAAAATCTAAGGGTTTCTATGCAAGGTTAATCCGCGTAGAGTTAGTCGGCACCTAAGGCGAGGGCGAAAGCCGTAGTCGATGGAAACAAGGTTAATATTCCTTGACCTGATGGTAGTGACGGATTTCGTAAGTTGTGAGTTCTTAATGGATTGAACTTGCCGCGAAGAGGTCCCAAGAAATAGCTCCATCATGAAGACCGTACCCGAAACCGACACAGGTAGATTAATAGAGTATATTTAGGCGCTTGAGAGAATGATGTTGAAGGAACTCGGCAAAATGCTTCCGTAACTTCGGGATAAGGAAGACCCTTTTGTAGGCAACTATAGAAGGGTGGCACAAGCCAGGGAGAAGCGACTGTTTATCAAAAACACAGGGCTCTGCTAACACGTAAGTGGATGTATAGGGTCTGACGCCTGCCCGGTGCTGGAAGGTTAATGCGGTTGGTGCAAGCTAACTTCTGAAGCCCCAGTAAACGGCGGCCGTAACTATAACGGTCCTAAGGTAGCGAAATTCCTTGTCGGGTAAGTTCCGACCTGCATGAATGGCGTAACGATTTCTCCGCTGTCTCCAACATCAACTCAGTGAAATTGAATTCTCCGTGAAGATGCGGAGTTCGCGTAGTTAGACGGAAAGACCCCGTGCACCTTTACTGCAACTTTACATTGGTGTTAGGAAAAACATATTTAGCATAGGAGGGAGACTTTGAAGCAAAAGCGTCAGCTTTTGTGGAGTCACCAGTGAAATACCTCTTTTGTTTTTCTTGACATCTAACCGCTAGCCGTCATCCGGCAGCGAGACATTGTATGGTGGGTAGTTTGACTGGGGCGGTCGCCTCCTAAATAGTAACGGAGGCGTGCGAAGGTAGGCTCAGAACGGTCAGAAATCGTTCGTAGAGTGCAATGGCATAAGCCTGCCTGACTGTGAGACTGACAAGTCGAGCAGAGACGAAAGTCGGTCATAGTGATCCGGTGCTTCTGAGTGGAAGGGGCATCGCTCAACGGATAAAAGGTACGCCGGGGATAACAGGCTGATACTGCCCAAGAGCTCATATCGACGGCAGTGTTTGGCACCTCGATGTCGGCTCATCACATCCTGGGGCTGGAGCAGGTCCCAAGGGTTTGGCTGTTCGCCAATTAAAGTGGTACGTGAGCTGGGTTCAGAACGTCGTGAGACAGTTCGGTCCCTATCTGCTATGCGTGTAGAAGAATTGAGAGGAGTTGACCCTAGTACGAGAGGACCGGGTTGAACATACCACTGGTGGACCTGTTGTGGCGCCAGCCGCAGTGCAGGGTAGCTAAGTATGGAAGAGATAACTGCTGAAAGCATCTAAGCGGGAAACTCACCTCAAAACTAGTTCTTCCTATAGAGCCGTGGTAGACCACCACGTTGATAGGCTGGATGTGGAAGCGCAGTAATGCGTGTAGCTGACCAGTACTAATAGCTCAATTGGCTTGATTTATGCACTGAAAAAAATTTTAAAATTTATTTTAGATGATTGATACTTTATTTTATGAACCCCATCTCTCATAAAGATGGGGTTTTTTTTACTCTATTTTAAATTGACTGTTCAATTATTGAACGTTATAGTTGTTCAAAAATTGAACAATTATGAACGATAATCAAGATCACTTTAATGTATTAAGAAAAATACAGAACAAGCCACAATCAACTCAAAGAGAGTTGGCAAATGAACTTGGTTTTAGTTTGGGTAAACTTAACTACTG
>CAJQSW010000003.1 GCA_905616455.1 uncultured Candidatus Pelagibacter sp.
ACAATATGTTAACTAACTAAGATGATTTAATATAGGCTTCTCTTCTTGAAATATAAATACCACTCATAATGATAATCGATAGACCTAAGAATGTCCAATTATCAGGAAAGTCACTAAAGAAGTAGTAACCTATAATGATATTGGTAAAGATCTCAAAGTAGCTAAAGGGGGCTAATTTAGAGGCATCCGCATATTTAAGGGATAGTATGAGGAATAAGTGCCCAACACAGGCAAAAACACCTATAGAGGCCATCATGGACCACTGCGAAAAGCTTGGATTAACCCATATAAATGGCATAACACCTGAAACAGCCACTAATCCAACAACTCCAGTTAATAATAAAGTTAATAAAGGGTTATCTGAAGTGCTTAATTTACGGGTAATTATTAGGTAAAAACCATACATTACTCCCGTTCCTAAAGCTGAAAAACTAGCTAAGTTAAGCTCAACAAAACCAGGTCTTATAACCACTAAAGAGCCTATAAAGCCGATGATAACAGCTGTCCACCTCCTCACACCCACCTTCTCACCCAGTAACATCGGAGAAAATGCTGTAACAATAAGGGGAGCTATAAAAGCAAGAGTTAAAGCTTTAGCTAACGAGATAACTGATATGGCATAGAAGAAACTAATGTTTGCACAAAGTAATATGAGACCTCTTATTAACTGTAATTTTGGTTTGTCCGTCCAAACAAGCTGCTTTCTGTAAAAGAAGAACATCACAGGAAGAGTAAATACTACAGTAAAAAAATATCTAGCCCATGTGATTTGTAAAACAGGCATATCTGCACTTAAATATTTAGCAAAACCATCCATGATTGGGAGCATTACCCAAGCTAACAGATTAAATGAGATGGCTTTCATAAGCCAATAGATACAGTTTAATTAAAGTATTTTAAAGCAAAGAATACGACCACAGGAACTGTAATAAAAGACATAACAGTTGAGACAACAATCATGCTTGCAATGCTATCCACAACTTTTTTTGAAGAATACAGTGATCCTACTAAGTATGTTAAAACTGCACTTGGCATAGAACACTGGATTAAAAGTACACCAGCAGCAAATCCAGATAAATTAAAAGTTTTTATAATAGTAAAACCTATAATTGGTCCAATTATTACCCTGGCCACAGATGAAATTAAAGCAGATTTGAATGAAAAAACTTTGAACCTAGTTAGAGCAATACCTAAAGACATTAAAATTAAAAATATAGTCGCATAAGTTAGCATCATTGTTGTATTAATTAAAAAAATTGGAACATCGGTTTCAAAATATAAAAAAATAACTGCAATTATTATTGCATAAAAAGGAGGGCTTCTAAATAATAGGGTCAAATTAAATTTTTTGCTAGCCAAGAAAACACCTACAGTAAAGTGAAATAGTATAACTAAAGATGATATTGTGGCTGCTATACCAAGTCCTTGACTGCCATAGGCAAACAAACAAATTGGTAAGCCCATGTTTCCAGTATTCGGTAAAATAAATGGTGGTAATTCAGTGATTACATCTTTACGAAGAAATTTAAGAAATATAATTCCAGTAATTGCGAAGCCTAAAATTACCAATAAAGAATATCCAAAATATTCAGTAAAAATATCAAATGAAATACCTGTTGTTGTTATGGAGTAAAAAACCATCGCTGGACTTCCAATATTTGCTGCAAAATTTGTAATAAAAGAAGTGTCTAATTTTGGGCTCTTTTTGCCTAAATAATAACCGATACCAACAATAAAAAATACCGGAAATAAAACCTCAAATAGTTTTAGATAAGTCTCCATTAACTATAAATTCTAATCAATGTAGGATATTTAAGAATATTTTTATCTTTCTTAAAAATAGAAAGGCAATTCATAGAATTAAGTTCATTTGTTTTATGAGTAATAATGACAATGGTAGCTTTATCATTTTTCTTATCAGGTGTTTGAATTAACCTTTTTACTGAAATTTTATACTTAGCCAATCTGTTAGTGATTGTTGATAAAACACCAGGCTTGTCTTTAACTTCAAATCTTAAATATAGAGAATTTACATAATTATCAACATTGTAACATTTGATTGATTTGCGTTTATTACTAGGAATACCAAAAGGTTTTTTAACATTCCCATTTAATATTGAAAGTAGATCAGATAATAATGATGATGAAGTTGGACCAGGTCCAGCCCCTTCGCCCTGCAATATACTTTCACCTACTGGTTTTCCTTCAAGAATAACAGCGTTCATAACACCACCAACGTTACCAATGTACGAATTTTTACTAACTAAGCATGGATGAACAGTTTCAAATAATTGATTATTAATAATTTCAGAAATACCTAATAATTTAATACGTGAATTTAATTGATTGGCGATTTCAATATCTTTCAACTCAATTTTTTCAATACCTTCCATCAAACATTTGTGTTTTGAAATCTTAGTATTAAATGCAAGAGCAGATAAAATTCTTACCTTAGCAAAAGCATCAAAACCATTAAGATCTAATTTAGGGTTGCCTGGTTCAGCATATCCTAATTTTTGAGCCTTTTTTAAAACATTAGCAAAACTATCTTTAGCATCTCTCATTTCTGAAAGAATGTAATTAGAGGTACCATTTAGAATCCCATAAACTTTAGTAATCTTGTTAGTTGAAAGACCCTCTTTAATAGTTCTTAATATTGGAATACCACCTGCAACAGATGCTTCAAATTCTAAGTTAACATCACTGTCTTCTGCTAACTTTCCCAAATAATCACCGTGTTTAGAAATAAGTGCTTTGTTAGGTGTAATGACGTGTATTTTATTTTTTAAAGCAGTTTCAACAACTTTTTTAGATATGCCGTCAGACAAACCAATAGCTTCAAATAGAATATCTACTTTAACTTTATTAAAAATTTCTAAAGGGTTTTTATAAAAAATTTTTTTATTAACTTTAAATCTTCTTTTTTTGTTAATGCTTCTTGCTGAAACTGCGACAACAGTGATTTTTTTTCCTGTCTTAAGTTCAATTTCTTTTTTTTTAGTATTAAGTTCATTTAGTAAGTAGATACCGACTTGACCCAAACCAACAACAGCAATATTGATATTATTTTTCATAGTCTATTTACTTATGTCGGGGTATGTACTTGTCTCTGCATAATCAATTAACAGCTCATTATAATCATTGAAACTTAAGTCTTCATTAAAATCTTGATTAGAACTACTAGAGCTAGCAATAGGATTTGGTGAAACACAAGATGCTAAAAAAAAAATAAAAAATAATTTCTTCATTACAAACCTTTATTTAGGGGGAAGTTAAATTTTAAATTCATATTTTGTATAGCTTGACCGGCTCCACCTTTAATTAAATTATCAATAGCAGATAATATAATAACTCTATTTTTATACTTAGTATTGCAAATTACTATAGAGCAATTATTTGTATTAATTACGTCATTTGTGCTTAATAAAGAATTTGATCTCAAAATTTTAACGAATCTATTTTTAGAATATTGGGTATTTAAAGTTTTTTCTAAATTCTTAATGTTTACATTTTTATTAAGATTCACATAAATCGTACTAAGTATTCCCCTAAACATAGGTGTTAAATGTGGTGTAAAAGTAAAAGAGATTTTTTTTTTAGAAAAATTATCCAGCTCTTGTTGGATTTCAGAGTTATGTTTATGAAAACCAACACCATACGCACTTAAAGATTCATTTAGATTGTTATCCTTATACTTTTTATGAACTCCTCTACCAGCTCCAGAATAACCAGATTTAGAATCTATGATTATATTATCAGTTTTTATTAAGTTTTTTTTAATTAAAGGTATTAAGGGCAAAAGTATCGATGTTGGATAACACCCTGGGCACCCAATAATATTAAATTTCTTTACTTTATCTCCATTAATTTCTGGTAATGAATAAATTGACTTTTTAATATTTTTGACTGCTCTATGTTTTTGCTTATACCATTTTAAATAATTGGATGCATTGTTAAGTCTAAAATCAGCAGCTAAATCAATTAATACATTGTGTCTTAGTAAATCATTTGAAATATCTTGAGCTTCACCGTTAGGTAAAGCAGTAAAAATAAGATCTATGTTTTTTAAAAAAGATTTATTGTATTTGACTATTTTTGGTAGTTTTTTTGATCTTAATGATTTAGCATAAGTAGTAATATTTTTCCCAACCGATGAATGTCCACAAAGGTATTTAATCTTAATATTGTTATGTTTAACTAATAATTTAATTAATTGAACACCAATATAACCAGTTGATCCAGCAACTAAAACATTAAGCTTAGGCATTTTTTTATTATAGCAGTTTAGAATTAAAAAAGAATTATCTTTTCGAGAATTGGAAGCTTCTTCTAGCCTTTTTACGACCAGGTTTTTTTCTCTCAACTGACCTAGAATCTCTGGTATTGAGTTTTTCAGTCTTAAGAACTGCTCTATTCTCTGAATCAAATAAAATTAATGCTTTAGCAATACCGTGCACCATCGCTCCAGCTTGACCAGTGTGGCCACCACCTGCAACACTACATCTAACGTCATATTCAGTTGCTTGGTTTATAATTTCAAATGGTCTAGTAATTTGCATTTTGTGACTGCCACTAGTGAAATATTCGTCCATAGTTCTGCCATTTACATAAATTTTACCAGTACCTTTTTTTACCCAAATTTTTGCAATAGATTTTTTTCTTCTACCAGTCGCATACTTACTATCCTTAAAATCTAATTTTATTTTAGGTTTTTTTGAAGTCACTTTAGTTGTTACACTTACTGTTTCCATATTAATTTCTAATTAAATTTTTACTGTTTAATTTACCTAAATCTATAAGTGTAGGATTTTGTGCTGCATGAGGGTGTTCTTCACCAGCATAAATTTTAACTTTAGTTAATTGTTTTCTACCAAGAACACCACCCGGTAACATTCTTTTAACTGCTAATTTTAATGACTCACCAGGTTTATTTTTTTCTAATAATTTTTCAGGTGTTATCTCTTTAATTCCACCAGGATGACCGGTGTGTCTATAATATTTTTTATCACTAAATTTTTTTCCAGTAAATTTTGCTTGCTCTACATTTTTAACAACAACGAAATCACCGTCATCCATATGTGGTGTAAAAGTAGTTTTATTTTTTCCCCTAACAATCAACGCTATTATAGATGCTAGTCTTCCAACTACTGCATTTTTTGCATCTATTTCAAACCAGTTGCTAGTTAATTCACTTTGTTTTAGAAATTTTGTCATTGTGCCAGGATTAATACTATTATTAGATATAAAGTCAATTTTATATTTAGCTTGCAATAGTTACCTATAATGCTATTTTGATTAAGCCGATTTGTTCCTATTGCAGGCTAAGTATTGCTAAACAGGTTTTTTACACACATTTTGGTAGGCATTTGAACTATATTGTACGCCTTGCATTAGCTTAAGTACTAAAAAGGAGCATAAGATGAGTACAAAAAGACAAAACCCAGAAACTATCGTTATTCACGGTGGTGATTATAGAAGTGACCCAACAACAAAAGCAGTGGCAGTTCCAATCTATAGAACAACCTCATACTTGTTTGACAGTACTGAACATGCAGCGAATCTATTTAGCTTGAAGGAGTTTGGGAATATTTATACAAGAATAATGAATCCCACTAATGACGCTCTTGAAAAAAGAATGGCTGCTTTAGAGGGTGGTTTGGCTTGTTTAACAGTGTCTTCAGGACAAACCGCATCAACATTTGCAATTTTAAATGTTGCACAAGCTGGAGATAATATTGTTAGTTCAACTGATCTTTACGGTGGAACTATTTCTTTGTTTACCCATACTTTAAGTAAACTTGGAATAGAAGTTAGGTATGCAGATCCTGCTGATCCTAAAAACTTTGAAAAGGCCATAGATGATAAGACTAGAGCATTTTATGGAGAAACTTTGCCCAATCCATATTTAAGAGTTTTTCCTATTCAAGAAGTATCTGATATCGGAAGAAAATATAACATACCATTGATTATGGACAATACTGCCTCCCCTATTCTCTGTAAGCCTTTAGAACATGGCGCTGCTGTAGTTATTCACTCACTCACAAAATATATAGGTGGTCATGGAACTGTTGTAGGTGGATGTTTGGTTGATGGTGGTAATTTTGATTGGACTGCAGACCCTAAAAGACAGCCTTTATTTAATGAACCTGATGCAAGTTATGGCGGGGTTATTTGGGGTAAAGCTGTTCCAGAACTTACTGGAGCCAATGTATCATTTGTGGTTAGAGCAAGAGTTACTCTTTTGAGAGATCTTGGTTCAGCTCTAGCGCCAGATAATGCTTTTGGAATTATACAAGGGCTTGAAACAGTAGCTTTAAGAATGAAACAACATTGTTCAAATGCTGAAAAAACTGTTGAATATTTATCCAAACACAAGAATATTGCTAGAGTAATCTATCCAACAAAATATGATGGAGAAATAGGGAAAAGAGCTAAAAAATATCTTAAAGGTGGATACGGTGGTTTAGTTGGCATAGAGCTTAAAGGTGGTATTGAAGCTGGTAAGAAATTTATAGAAGCTTTAAAAATGTTCTATCATGTAGCTAATATTGGTGATGCAAGAAGTTTAGCAATTCATCCAGGATCAACTACTCATAGTCAATTAAATGAAAAAGAATTATTGGCTGCTGGTGTTACACCAGGTTATGTAAGACTAGCGATAGGTATAGAGCATATAGATGATATTATTGAAGACCTAGAACAGGCACTCAATAGAGCTTCAGATAATATTGAAAATATTAAAAAAGCTAAAGCCGTTGGTTAGAATTTTTATATAAAATTATAAGATAGGTAGTCAAAACAAAAATTGAACCTAACTGGTGTAGTGATGCATACTTAATCTCTACGCCAGATATCAAAGTTACTATTCCTAAAAAAATCTGAAGTAATATTGCTATATCAAAAATTATAATGTTCTTAATGTAAATTTTATTTTTTATAAAGAAATAATTTAAAATAATAATAAAGAATAAGAGTAAATAAGCTGTGAACCGGTGCAAAAATTGAATTATAGAAACATTGTTAAATAATTGAGCGCTTAATAAATCTAAATAACTAACATCATTAGGAAAAAAACTACCATTCATATCAGGCCATGAATTATAGATAAGGCCTCCATCTAAGCCTGATAAAAAAGCACCCAATACAATCTGTAAGGCAATTAATATAAGAATAAATAATAAAAGTAAGTTTGAAAATTTAAAGTCAAACTTTTTAATTTTATAAATATTCAAAATAAACCAAAAAATTAAACATAGGATAAATAGAGCTAAGGATAAATGTATACTTAATCTGTAATGACTAACGTCATTATTTTGAATTAATCCACTTGAAACCATATACCAACCAATAAAACCCTGAAGACATACAAGGAAAAATATCCAATAATATTTATCTGAGTAATATTGAGTATCTTTGAATTTTAAACTAAAAAAAATTAAAGGTATCAATGTAAATAAACCTACAAATCTAGCTAATAATCTGTGAGCATATTCCCAATAGAAAATGACCTTAAACTCACTTAAAGTCATTCCATAATTTACATTTTGATATTCTGGAATTTTTTTATATTCTGTGAAATAGAAGTTCCAATCATTAATATTTAACGGTGGGAGTATTCCAGTAAACAGTTCCCATGCAGTTATAGATAAGCCAGAATCAGTTAGTCTAGTAAGTCCACCGACAGCTACCATGAGAACAATTAATAAAAATAATGATATTAACCATAACTTTAAATATTTTATATAGTTGTCGCTATTTACAAACATAAATTATACTTATAATAACTATCTTAATAACCAATTGATTAA
>CAJQSW010000004.1 GCA_905616455.1 uncultured Candidatus Pelagibacter sp.
CAATGAATGAAAGTCAGCTGTATCTATTTTTGAAGAGTGATCTCTCCTCATGTTCCACCTCTTGTTAACTCCAGCACTAGCCAAACTTAATGTTGATCTGCCATATCTGTAATTTGTACTATCAATAGACCTCATTAAGCCTTTAATCTTCTCATCTTTTTCCGAGGAGAATAAATTTTTACTACCATCTGAACTAACCAAACCAGTCAATGTTATGCCTGCTTTTTGATACCTATATCCATTTATAAAGATTTCATTTAATGCAACTAAAGCAGTTTTAACTATCTCGATACTATTGTTGGTAGCTATTGGAAAATCTATAGTTTTAGCATTTGAATAATAAACTCCTCTATTTTGAAATGGACTTGTTCTAACTGAAACAGTTATTGATTTTGCAATTAAAGACTCTGATCTAATTTTTTCTGAGGCATTTAAGCAATAACTTGCTACCGCTTCTTGGAGTTCTTGAAATTTTTCAACTCTTGTACCGAATGATCTTGATACCACACAGCTTTTTCTTTTAGAACCTTTTAGATCTATAGGAATACAAGGGATACCTCTAAGCTCTAATGCAGTTCTAGAACTCAATACATTAGAACTTTTTTTAATCCAAGTGTTTGACATATTTTTTAATTGTTTAGCATTATAAATTCCATTTTGATGATAAAATTTTGTCATCTGTTTACCGACCCCCCATACATTATTGATATTTATTTTTTCTAATAGTGGATCAATATTTTCAATTCCTATTAAGTTTGTTACACCAGATTGTTTTTTCTTTGCTATATGATTTGCAATCTTGCTTAAGGTTTTTGTTTTTGCAATACCAATACTTGTTGGAATACCTGTCCATTGTAAAACAATACTTCTAATTTCTTTTCCAATATTTTCTACTTCATCATCGGGATAATTACTTAAGTCTAAAAAAGCTTCATCAATAGAGTATATCTCTAGCTCAGGATTAAATCTTTTTAAAGTTCTCATCACTCTTCTGGATAAATCCCCATACAAAGAATAGTTTGAAGAAAAAACATGAACATTATTTCTAAGTATTATATCTTTAGCCTTAAAATATGGTTCTCCCATTTTGATACCAAGAGCTTTAGCTTCATTTGACCTTGCAATGATACAGCCATCATTATTAGATAAAACGACTACAGGTTTATTTCTAATTTTAGGATTAAATAATCTTTCACAAGAAACATAAAAAGAATTGCAATCAACAAGTGCTATTTTTTTAGTACGTTGAATGGATGACATAAGTCACAACTCCCCAAATAAATACTTCCATTTCATCACCAATAATTATTTTATCTTCAATATTTTTTGAACCTGATGTCAAAAATTGTCCATCCTTTGATTTAACAAAACTTTTAACAACTAATTCATCATGAACATTTGCAACAACTGTTGAAAAATTTTTAGGTTTTAAACTTCTATCAACAACTAATAGGTCACCATCATAAATACCAACATCGGTCATCGATTTTCCTTGAACTCTGATAATGAAGGTTGCTGGAACATTTTTGATCAGATGAATGTTAAGATCTACATCTTCTTCTATGTAGTCTGTTGCGGGAGAAGGAAAACCTGCACCTGCTTTATGTAGATAAAAGGGGATAGTTAATTTCATGTTCTTGTTTTGTTCTAATTTATAGACCAGTTATACAATACACGCAAGAAGTTGTATTCTGAGTCTGTAACTGAATCAAAGGTGAATCAAAAGGTGAACATTGAAACTACATTTTGTGCCCTTGTGGATAACTTCAACCAGAGATAGTTTAATCATCATACTAAAATGAAAAAAATTCTATCAATTATATTATTTGGTTTAATTATAACCTCTAATTGTATGGCTTATGAAGAAGCAAATTATGAAGTAATGAAGAAAAATGAAATTTATGAAATTAGAAAATATTCTGATCGTTTAACCATTGAAGCGGAAATATCAAATCAAGGTAGTAGTTTTAGAAAATTATTTAAATATATTTCTGGTGATAATGAGAATAATGAAGAGATTAAGATGACAACACCAGTTACTCAAATAGAAAAAAAAGGAAATATGACTATGCAATTTTATTTACCTTCAAGATTTAATAAAAGTAATACACCGAATCCATCTAATTCAGATATTAAAATATTAAATATTAAAGGTGGTTATTATGCGGTTATTATATATTCAGGTAGAGCTTCTGATATAAATTTCATTAAACATAAAAATATTTTAGAAAATGAGCTAAAAAAAAATAATATATCAATTTTGAGTCCACCTATTAAAGCAACTTACAATAACCCCTTCACTCTACCTTTGCTAAGAAGAAACGAGGCAATGTTTGTGATTAATATAGAAGATAAAGGAGAAATATAAATGAAAAAACTAAAATGTCATTGTGGAGAAGTAGAAGCAGAAATCAACGTACCTGATAACTTAGAAAAAGTTTTAAAATGCAATTGCTCCATTTGTAAAAGGAAAGGGGCAATTATGTCTATGGTTAAGAATGAAGATTTTAAGGTTATTAAAGGTGAAGATAAATTAAAACTTTATCAGTTTCATTCAAAAATTGCTAAACACTATTTTTGTTCTAATTGTGGAATTTATACACACCACAACCCAAGAGCCAATCCAGCTATGACAGGATTTAATCTTGGATGTGTAGATGAAATAAATATTTTTGAATTAGAAAATGTTGCAGTCAACGATGGTCAAAATCATCCTCTTGATAAGAAATAATTTTTTATGCAAGAAGCTAACAATTGTTTTAGTAAGGTAAAAAAAGATTGTTTTAAGTTTATCTCGTCTCAAGAAACCAAAAAAGATAAATTTAAAAATAAGGATAGGATGATTAAATCTTTTTTAATTCCTGTCAGCTTTTGGATATCAAAAAGAGTTAATAAAAAAAGACCCTTAATAATTGGTTTAGCAGGAGGACAGGGTTCAGGCAAAACAACCATCTCATCAATTTTAACCTTAATCTTACAAAAATATTTTAAGTTAAATGTTTTTAAAGTCTCCATCGATGATTTTTATAAAACAAGAAAAGATAGGAAATTATTATCTAAAAATAAGCACCCATTACTGATGACAAGAGGAGTTCCTGGAACTCACGATATAAATTTAATGTTGAGTTTTTTCAAAAAAATTAAAGATAAAAACTTTAAGAGTTTACAGGTTCCAACATTTAATAAAGCGATAGATGAAAGGTGCTCAAAAAGTTTATGGCATAAAATTAAATCTAAACCAGACGTTATAATTTTTGAAGGCTGGTGTGTTGGAGCAAGAGCTCAATCAAGCAGCCAACTCAAAAAACCAATTAATTCACTTGAAAAAGTATATGACCAAGGTGCCAAATGGAGAACTCATGTTAATAATCAGTTAAAAAATAAATATAAGACATTATTTAACCAATTAGACGGTCTATTATATCTAAAAGCTAAAAACTTTAATTTATTAAGGAGGTGGAGACTAAAACAAGAGAGAAAGCTTTGGGTTCAAACAAAAAATAAGAAAAATTTAAAAATTATGAGCAGTGGGGATGTGATAAATTTTATGCAAACATATCAAAGAATTACTCAACAAATGTTTAAAGATGCAGTAAAAAGTTCATCTATAATAATGAATTTAAATAATAATCATCAGATTGAAAAGATAAAATTTAAAAAATAATGAAAAAAACAATTTTAATACTGTTCTCAGTTTTATTCTTAAACCAACATGTCTTGGCGGTCACTTTATTTGAAGCTCTTACGGAAGCTTATAAAAACAATACTGACTTAAATGCTGAGAGAGAAAATATTAATATTTCAGAAGAAGATTTAAAAATTTCAAAAAGCAGTTACCTACCTTCAGTCACGATTTCGGGAAGTAAAAGCCAAGAAGATACTGATAAACTAACTAATAGAGCAGGAGCTGAAGTTTCAGTTAATGATGTTGATCCCTTTACTCAATCTATAAAAATCGAACAAACATTAATAGACTTTGGTAGAAATGCAGATGTTCAAAAAAACAAAATTGGAATTAAACTTGCAGCTATAAAATTGTTAAAAAAAGAACAAGAAGTTTTATTAAAAGCAATTGAAGCTTACTCAAGTTTAATATTAGCTAATGAAAAATTAAAGATCAATCAAAGCAATTTTAATTTGTTAGAACGACAAGTTGAAACTAATAGAGCTAGACTTGAAAGAGGACAAATTACTTTATCTGATTTGGCTCAATCCGAGTCCTCTTTAGCTGAGGCTCAAGCAAATTTTATTCAATCCCAAAATGAAATTGTATCAAACAAGTTGAATTATGAAAATGTAATTGGACCGATTGCAGACATTAATAGTTTAAATAAAGATTTTGATATTAACCTTATGCTTCCAGATAGCCTGAATGATGCAATTGATACTTCAAAAAAATATAATCCTGAATTAATTATAGCAAAGTTAGAATATGAACAATCAGAAAAAGATGTTCTTATTTCACGATCTGATCTATCACCCTCTGCAAAACTTTTTTATGAAAATTCTAGATCCCAAGATTTGAGTTCATCATATGATGAGCGTAATAAGAGCACTTTAAAAGCAACTGTTACATGGCCAGTATTTTCTGGTGGAAAAAATAGAGCTTCATTGAATAAAAGCCGAAACTCACAAAATAGAAAAAAATTATTATTAGCTAGTGTTACAAAAACTAATAATAGCGATGTAGCAATCTCATGGTCTACACTTCAATCTTCAAAAAGTTTATTGAATTCAGTTAAGTCTCAAGTTAAAGCTGCAGAAATTGCAAATGAAGGAATAACAGTTGAGTATGAATCGGGACTTGGAAGATCTACTCTAGATGTCATTCAATCTAACTCTATTTTACTCAATTCAAGAATTGCTTTAGCAAATTCAGAAAGAAATTATCTGCTTGCTCAATTTAATATTCTAAAATCTATTGGCCGATTAAATAGTAGTCATCTAAAACTTAAGCAATAAAGTCAATTTTTCTTTAAAAAAATTAACTATTGATAAAAAGAACAAAATGTGTACATTTAACACACGATTCGATCACTAATTATTTAATAAAAAAGGCATAAAATGAATAAAAATAAATTAAAAGTAGTTAAAACTACAAAAGCACAGCAAGCTGAAGGCAATGAAAAAATTAAAGCTTTAGACGCAGCAATAGCACAAATTACAGACAATTTTGGAAAAGGCTCTGTAATGAAGCTTGGTGAAAGAAGAGCAATGGACATTGAATCAGTATCAACGGGTTCATTAAGTTTAGATGTTGCGCTTGGGATAGGTGGCTTACCTAAAGGTAGGGTAATTGAAATCTATGGTCCTGAATCATCTGGAAAAACAACCCTAGCCCTACAAGTTTTAGCTGAAGCTCAAAAAACAGGTGGAATATGTGCATTTATAGACGCGGAACATGCTTTAGACCCAGTTTATGCAAAAAAGCTTGGTGTAAATACAGAAGAATTATTAATTTCACAACCAGATACAGGGGAACAAGCATTAGAAATTGCTGACACGTTAGTTAAATCAGGTTCCATTTCTGTAATTGTTGTTGATTCAGTTGCAGCATTAACCCCTAGAGCAGAAATTGAAGGAGAAATGGGAGATCACCATGTAGGACTTCAATCAAGATTAATGAGTCAGGCTTTAAGAAAGTTAACTGGTTCAATCTCAAGCACAAATACTATGATGATTTTTATAAATCAAATTAGGATGAAGATTGGGGTTATGTTTGGAAGTCCAGAGACCACTTCAGGTGGAAATGCACTTAAGTTTTATTCATCAGTAAGAATGGACATCAGACGAATTGGTGCCATCAAAGATGGTGATGAAATTATTGGTAACTCAACAAGGGTTAAAGTAGTTAAAAATAAAGTAGCACCTCCATTTAAAGTTGTAGAATTTGACCTTATGTATGGAAAAGGTATTAGTAAGGTAGGTGAATTAGTTGACCTTGGAGCAAAAGCTGAGATTGTTGAAAAATCTGGTGCTTGGTATGCATATAAAGGTGAAAAAATTGGCCAAGGTAGAGAAAATGCTAAGATTTATTTAGAGCAAAACCCTAAGATTGCTGCAGAGATAGAAATGGCAATAAGAGAAAAAGCTGGAGTAATAGCAAAAAAAATTGAAGGAAATCCACTTGATCCAGAAAAAGCTGCAAAAGATCAAATAGAAGACACTGAGGTGGAAACCAAAGAAGAAGTTACACCACCGAAAAAAAATTAGTTAAAGTAAAGTCATCTTTAGTTATTAAAAGGCGCTTAATTTAAGCGCCTTTTTCCCCTTACACTTACCTAGACAACAAATAAAAAAGCTGTATTTTAAAAGTATGGCTGACAAATCTTTAAATGAAATAAGAAATATATTTTTAGATTATTTTGAAAAAAATGATCATAAGATAGTTGAGTCTAGTAATTTAGTTCCAAATAATGACCCAACATTAATGTTTGCTAATTCTGGTATGGTACAGTTTAAAAATGTATTTACTGGATTGGAAAAAAAAGATTATGTAAGAGCAACCACTTCTCAAAAATGTGTGCGTGCAGGTGGAAAACACAATGATCTTGAAAATGTTGGCTATACACCAAGACACCACACTTTTTTCGAAATGCTTGGAAACTTCTCATTTGGAGATTATTTTAAGGAAGAAGCAATTACATATGCATGGAATTTAATAACAAAAGAGTTTGCAATTGATAAAAACCGTCTCTACGTAACTGTATATAATGAGGATGAGCAAGCCTTTAACTATTGGAAGAAAATAGCTGGACTTAGTGATGATAGAATCATCAAGATAGCAACATCTGATAATTTTTGGTCTATGGGGGATACTGGACCATGTGGACCTTGCTCAGAAATTTTTTATGACCATGGTGATCATTTAGAAGGCGGACTACCGGGCACTAAAAATGAAGATGGAAACAGGTTTATTGAGATATGGAATTTAGTATTCATGCAATATGAGCAAATTTCAAAGGATAAAAGGATTGATCTTCCAAAACCATCTGTGGATACTGGCATGGGACTTGAGCGAATCGCGGCACTGTTGCAAGGAACACATGACAATTATGAAACAGATCATTTCAAAAAATTAATTCAGTCAGCATCAGATTCATTAAATGTTAAAGTCGACGCAGTTAATCAATCTAGTTTTAGGGTGATAGCTGATCATTTACGTGCAAGCTCTTTTTTATTAGCAGAAGGAGTTTTACCATCGAATGAAGGGAGAGGATACGTACTTCGAAGAATTATGAGACGTGGAATGAGACATTCACATTTGTTAGGCTCTAAGAAGCCAGTTTTTTATGATATTTTTAAAACATTATTAGAAGAGATGTCAAATAATTATCCTGAATTAGAAAGAGCACAGTCATTAATAAAAGAAACTTTAAAAACAGAAGAAGAAAAGTTTCTGGTTTTATTAGATAGGGGAATAAAGATATTAGATGAAGAAATAGGTAAAGTAAAAAAAGTATTACCAGGTGAAGTGGCCTTTAAACTTTATGATACATTTGGTTTTCCATTAGATTTAACAGCAGATATTTTAAAAAATAAATCATTAACAGTAGACAACAAAAAATTTGATTTATTAATGAAAGAAAGTAAAGAACTAGCAAAAAAAAATTGGAAAGGATCAGGAGATAGTTCGCTAGATCAAATCTGGTTTAATATAAAAGATCGTTTAGGTGCAACTGATTTTTTAGGATATGCCACAGATAAAGCAGAAGGTATAATAACTTTAATTCTTAAGGATAATAAAGAGGTCCAAGATCTTCAAGAAAATGATGAAGGAATTATAATTACAAATCAAACACCTTTTTATGGTGAGTCTGGAGGGCAAGTAGCTGATATAGGAATAATTTCAAATGAAAACTTTGAATTTGAAGTTTTAGATGTTCAAAAAAAATTAGGAGATTTATTTGCACATTATGGAAAAGTTAAAAAAGGTTCAATTAAGCTAAATGACAGTGTTGAATTAAAAATAGATATTTTAAGAAGGAATAGTATTAGAGCTTATCATTCTGCTACTCATTTATTACACGAGTCCTTAAGAAGAGTTTTAGGTGAACATGTAACTCAGAAAGGATCATTGGTACAGTCTGATCGATTGAGATTTGATTTTAGTCATATGAAACCTATTTCAAAGGAGGAGATTAAAAAAGTTGAATTCCATGTTAATTCAGTAATCCAAAAAAAATCTGATGTTAAAACAAGAATAATGACCCCTAAAGAAGCCGTTGAAAATGGTGCTCTAGCTTTATTTGGAGAAAAATATAGTGATGAAGTTAGAGTTTTATCGATGGGAGATGAAGATGGTCAATTTTTTTCAACTGAATTATGTGGTGGTACGCACGTTTTAAATACAGCAGACATTGGAAAATTTAAGATAATAAGCCAATCATCTATAGCGTCTGGCGTAAGGAGAATTGAAGCATTAAGAGACATTCAATTAGAAGTCTTCTTAAAAGATAAAGAAAATCAGTCTAATCTGTCTAATAAGAAAAATGAAGCTAATTTAAAAGAGCTGACATCAAAAATTGTTGAATTAGGTGGAAAACCCAACCTTCAAAATAACGATCCAGTAGCCTTGATAAAAGAGCTTAATAAACAATTTGATCAACTTTCGGTTGGCTCACTCTTAAAAGATAAAACAAAGAATATAATTAATGATCTAGTCGTTAATGGGATTAAAGTTAGGTTTCAAAATGTTTTAGACTTACCATTTAAAGATTTACGTAGGTTGATTGATGAAGGAAAAAAAGAAATCGGTGAAGGATTGATAATAATTTATGCAATCAACGATAATAAAGTTGGTTTAGCTGTAGGTGTTACTAAAACATTAGAAAGTAAATTTGATGCTGTAAAAATTGTTAGAGCTGGCTCTGAGATTATTGGTGGTAAAGGTGGAGGAGGAAGAGTTGACTTTGCACAAGCTGGTGGAACATCACCTGATAAAATCCAAGAATCTTTTGAAAGTATTAAAAAATTAATTAATTAAGTTTTTTCTTAAGCTGACCATCTAATTCATTCAAAAAACCTTTAGTAGTTAAATATTTACTTGAAGGTCCAATTAAAATTGCTAAATCTTTGGTCATTGATCCATTTTCAACACAATCAATACAAACATTTTCTAAAGTCTTTGAAAAATTAATTAGGTCTTCATTTCCATCTAATTTTCCTCTGTGAGCAAGACCTCTGGTCCAAGCAAATATTGATGCAATTGGATTTGTAGAGGTTTCTTTACCTTGTTGATGCATTCTATAATGTCTTGTGACTGTACCGTGTGCTGCCTCTGCTTCCATTACTTTTCCATCTGGAGTTAGTAGAACACTAGTCATTAACCCTAAAGAACCATAACCTTGTGCCATAGTATCTGATTGAACATCACCATCATAATTTTTGCAAGCCCAGATATATTTTCCACTCCATTTCATTGCGCATGCTACCATGTCATCAATTAGTCTGTGCTCGTATGTAATTTTTAATTTTTCAAACTCTGTTTTAAATTCTTTTTCAAAAATATCTTGAAAAATATCTTTAAACCTACCATCATATTGTTTTAAAATTGTATTTTTTGTAGAGAGATAAACAGGCCATCCTTTAATTAAACCATAACCAAAACATGATCTTGCAAAGTCTTCTATTGATTTATCTAAATTATACATTGATAAAGCTATTCCAGGTCCAGGAAAGTTAAAAACTTCATATTTTATCTCTTGGCTGCCATCTTCAGCGGTCCATTTAACTTCCATTTTACCTTTTCCAGGCACCTTAAAGTCTGTTGCTCTATATTGATCTCCAAATGCATGTCTTCCAATAATTACAGGATCAGTCCAAGTAGGAACTAATTTTGGGATATTTTTACAAACTATTGGCTCTCTAAATACTGTACCTCCTATAATATTTCTTATAGTTCCATTAGGGGATCTCCACATTTTCTTTAAATCAAATTCTTCAACCCTTGCTTCATCTGGCGTAATTGTTGCACATTTAATGCCAACACCAATTTTTTTAATTGCAGCAGCTGAGTCAATTGTAATCTGATCATTCGTATTATCTCGACTTTTCATACCTAAATCAAAATACTCTATACCCAAATCTAAATAGGGAAGGATAAGCTTACCCTTGATAAACTCCCATATAATTCTGGTCATTTCATCGCCATCAAGTTCTGCAACTGGGTTTTTAACCTTAATTTTAGCCATATTTGAATAATATATATTAGTAATTGTAATTAAGTGCTTTATATACATATTAATAAAAAATTATCAAATAGAAGCTTATGTTAAAGAAGATTTTTCCAAAAATCCATTCAGAGGGATATAAATTTTTAGCAATAGCTATATTTATAACAATCGTTTTATATTTTTTAAGCACTTTTTTAGGATTGATTGGTTTTGTATTGTCAGTGTGGGTCTATTATTTCTTTAGAGATCCTGAAAGAATTTCAATAAATAATGATAATTATTTAACAAGCCCAGCAGACGGAGAAGTTCTAATGGTACATGAAGTTGATGGACCAAAGGAGCTAGGCTTAGAAGGTAAAAAATTTACAAAGATAAGCATCTTTATGAATGTTTTTGACTGTCATGTTAATAGAACACCTTGTGAAGGTAAAATTACAGAAATACTTTATAAACCAGGAAAATTTTTAAATGCATCGCTTGATAAAGCAAGCGAAGGTAATGAAAGAAATTATTATAAGATAATAAACAATCAAGGTGAAGATATTGTTGTTGTTCAGATTGCTGGATTAATTGCTAGGAGAATTGTTTGTGAATCTAATAAAGACCAACAACTTCATCAGGGTGAAAGAATTGGAATGATTAGATTTGGAAGTAGAGCCGACGTTTATTTTGAAAATTATGAAACATTAGTAAAAGTAGGACAAAAGACAATTGCGGGTGAAACACTATTAGCTAAAAAGTAGCTTATGGAAAAACCAAAAAATAATTTCAAAATTGTATCAGATAAAAAAGCAAGAATGCTCTTGCCTAATGCGCTAACATTAATAAATGTTTGTATTGGATTGAGCTCAATTAAATTTGCATTGGATGCAAAATTTGAACTATCTATTATAGCAATTATTTTTGCTGCAATCTTTGACACACTAGATGGTAGGGTTGCAAGACTATTAAAAGGAACTTCGTTAGTAGGAAAAGAATTAGACTCATTAGCAGATTTAATTAGTTTTGGTGTGGCTCCAGCTTTTATAATGTATTTCTGGTCATTAAATAATTTAGGTAAATTTGGTTGGTTGCTTACAATGATTTATGTAGTTTGTGTTGCTCTTAGACTTGCAAGGTTTAATGTAAGCTCAAACTTGGAGCCGTCATGGAAAGATAATTATTTTGAAGGTGTACCTTCTCCTGCTGGTGGAATATTAATACTGATGCCATTAATATTTAGTTTAAGTGAGATAAATCTAATTAATATTAATTATGATATTGTAGTTCCGGTATTAATGATTTTGATTTCATTTTTATTGATTAGCAAAATCCCAACGTTTGCATTTAAAAAAATTACAATTCCACGTCGTATGACAATTTTCGCACTATTTGGAATTGTGTTACTTTTTGGTTTATTGTTAATTTATACGTTTAAAGTTTTAATTATTTGTGGATTAATCTATATTTGTTTAATTCCAATTGGATATTTGAATTATCAAAAAATTTATAAACAAAAAGTTTTAAAAGGTGAAGATAGTGAAAACGATGATCTGGAGGACATACTCTAGATGAAAAAAAATGTAATTGTATCTCTAGCTGATTCAAATTACTTCAATTTACTTAATGAATTAGTTGACTCTATTAAAAGCTTTGAAAAAAGTAAAGATATAGCAATTTGCATTCTAGATGCTGGTTTATCAGAAGAACAAAAAAATATTTTATCAAAAAAAGTTGATGAAATTAAATCAGCAGAATGGGACATTGATGTTCCGGCATTTAAAGTTAAGGGACGAGAGTGGTTGAAGAGTCAGGTATCAAGAGCCTTCCTCCCAAAATACTTTCCAGATTATGAAAAATATTTATGGATTGACTGTGATGCTTGGGTGAATGACTGGAACTCAGTTGAATTATATTTTAAAGCCTGTGAAAATGGTAAATTAGGAATCACTCAAACGTTGGGACCTGGATACAAAATAATGTCTAAAGTAAATTGGTTATTTGGAAAAGTAGCAATAATTAAATCTCAAAATTTTAAACATGCAATAAAATCCAAGATAGGAATTAAAAAAGCAAGAAAACTAGCTTTTGCTCCACACATAAATATTGGAGTTTTTTCATTAGAAAAAAATTCTTCAGGTTGGATTTCTTGGCAAAAAAATCTTGAACAAACTTTAAAGAGTGGAAATATTTTTGGCTCAGAAGGCCTCGCTATAAATATGTCAGTGTATATAGACGAATTAGAGACTGAATTTTTGCCATTAAACTGCAATTGGATCGCTAGTAATTTGTTACCTAAATTTGATGAAAAAAATAATAAATTTGTTGAACCTTATTTACCAAATCATCAAATTGGAATTATGCATTTAGCAGCAGGAATTTGGGATGGTGATAAAGATATGAGATTGGATAAAGAAGTAAAAATTAAGATTCGATCTATTCAAGAAAAAGTATTATCCAAAAGTTTAAGATTTGGTCATTAATTGAAAAAGAATAGAATTTCTAAAAACTGGATTAACAAACAAAAAAGAGACATTTATGTTAGGCAGTCTCAAGTAGATGGCTATAGAGCAAGATCAGCTTATAAATTAATTGAAATTGATGAAAAATTTAAGATATTAAAAAATGGAATATCTGTAATTGATTTGGGAGCGTCGCCAGGCAGTTGGTCCCAATATATTGCAAGAACAGTAAAGAGTGGAAGATTGGTTTCAATCGATATAAAAGGCATGGAAGAAATTGACAACACAATCCAAATTAAAGGTGATTTTACAGAGCTAGATTCTCAGGAAAGGATTAAAGGATTTTTTAAATCAAAAGTTGACGTTGTTGTGTCTGATATGGCTGTTAATACAACAGGTATAAAAGATATTGATGCAATTTATACTGGAGAACTTGCAATGGAAGCAATGAACTTTGCTAAGGAAATGCTAGTTAAAGAAGGACGCTTTGTCTCTAAAATATTCTTAGGCTCATCATTTAATGAGATAGTTGCCTTAGGAAAAAAAATTTTTAAAGAAGTAAAGGTATTTAAGCCCAAAGCCAGTAGAAAAGAATCTAAGGAAAGTTTTATTATTTGTAAAATATTAAGATAGAGACTTTATTTATAAAAGGAATCATATATAAATCATTATGGATCCTATAAAAGAAGCGCTCACCTTTGACGACGTAACAATGAAGCCCAAGTACTCAGAAGTTTTACCTTCTGAAGTAGATACGAGCACAAAATTATCACCTAATTTAACACTAAAAATTCCCTTGTTATCCTCTGCAATGGACACAGTGACAGAGAGTAAAATGGCTATTGCCATAGCAAAAGCTGGGGGTATTGGCGTTATACACAGAAATTTGGATATTAAAAAACAAATTGAAGAGATTAAGAAAGTAAAAAAATTAAAATTGTTAGTTGGCGCGGCAGTCGGAGCTGGTCCTTTAGAGTTAAAAAGAGCAATAGCAATTTTAAAAGAAAAAGTAGATTTAATTGTGGTAGATACTGCGCATGGCCACAGTAAAAAAGTTGCAGAAATCATAAAAGCAATAAAAAAATTAAAAACGAATAAAACAACTTTATGTGCGGGAAATATTGCAACAGCCGAAGCTGCTAAATTTTTAATAAAGCTAGGAGTAGATATTGTAAAAGTTGGGATTGGACCGGGATCAATTTGCACAACTAGATTAGTAGCTGGTATTGGTGTGCCTCAGTTAAGTGCAATACTTGATGTAAAGAAAGGTATAAAAAATATTAAAACAAAAATTATTTCAGATGGTGGAATTAAATATTCAGGTGATATTGCTAAAGCATTATCTGCTGGAGCAGATGCAGTAATGATAGGGTCTTTATTTGCAGGTAGTGCTGAAACTCCTGGTAAGCTAATTAAAAAAAATGGAAAATTTTTCAAAAGCTTTAGAGGTATGGGGTCTGTTGGCGCAATGAATAAAGGTTCTGCTGACAGATATTTTCAAACAAAGCAAAAAGATGTATCCAAGTATGTGCCTGAAGGTGTGGAAGGCTTTGTTAAATATAAGGGTGATGTTAAAAGTATAATTTTTAAATTAATAGGTGGATTAAAATCATCTATGGGATATCTTGGCTCAAAGAAAGTGCCCAATCTCAAAAATAAACCAAATTTTGTAAAAATAACTAAAGCAGGTTTTTATGAAAGTATGGTCCATAATGTTGATGAAGTAAAAAATGAAAATAAATATTAATGATCAAAATCACTAAATTAGCTTCAATTTTAATTATATCTGTAACTTTGATAAGTTCAGTGTTAGCAGAAAATATTTTCTTTGAGGAAGGGAAAACTAAATATAAAGAAAAAAAATATGAAGAATCAAAATTTTTATTTCAAAGAAGTATTGTTTTTAATCCCAAAGATCAGGACTCATATTTATATTTAGCTAAAATTTATAAATTTGAAGAAAATAAGAGAGAAGAAGAAAAAAATATTAATACTGTACTTTTATTAGATCCAAAAAATGAAGAAGCAAACTACCTACTAATGGAAATAGAACTTAAAAAATCTAATTACTCAAAGGTCAAAGAACTAGTAGAAAATTTTACTAAAATTTGCAACAAACTATGTGAAAAGAAGACTTTAATATTAGAGTCTTTAGAGAATTTAGAACCTAAAAATGAGTCTTAGTAACAATTTAAGTAAAATACTAATAATAGATTTTGGATCTCAATTTACACAATTAATTGCGAGAAGAATAAGAGAATTTGGAGTTTTTTCAGAAATCATTAGTCATAAAAAAATTAATATTAGTAAGATTGTCAAACTGAATACAGGTGGAATAATACTTTCTGGTGGTCCTCTAAACGTTTATGAAAATGATAAATTTAAATTTGATAAAAAAATCTTAAAACTAGGTATACCTGTCATGGGCATATGTTTTGGACATCAAATATTATCAAAAGAATTAGGTGGAAGAGTTAAAAAGTCAAAACATAGAGAGTTCGGTCTTGCAACTATAACCAAAGTTTCAAATAGCATTTTAACTAAAAATTTTTTTAATAACAAAAATATTAGTAATGTTTGGATGAGTCATGCCGATCAAGTTTCTAAAATGCCTAAAGGCTTTAAAATAGTTGCTTCAACAAAAAACTCCAAATTAACAATAATCGAAAATACCAAAGATAATTTTTATGGTGTTCAGTTTCATCCAGAAGTAACACACACCCCCAAAGGAAAAGTTTTATTACATAATTTCCTTTTTCTTATTTGTAAGATTAAAAAAAATTGGTCTTCTAAAGATCAAAAATTAAAATTAATAAAAGAAATCAAAGATCAGGTAGGTGATAACAAAGTAATTTGTGGTCTATCAGGTGGAGTTGATAGCAGTGTGGTTGCACAACTTTTAAGTAAAGCTATAGGAAAAAATTTAACATGTATATTTGTTAATAATGGATTATTGAGAAAAAATGAGGAAACACAAGTTGTTAATACATTTAAGAATAAATTAAAGATGAATTTATTATATGTGAATGCTGAAAAAGAATTCATTAGAAAACTTACAAATGTTTCTGATCCTGAAAAAAAAAGAAAAATTATTGGAAATTTATTTATTAAAATATTTGAAAGATATGCAAAAAAAATTAAAAATGTTAAATTTCTAGCTCAAGGAACTCTTTATCCAGATCTAATTGAAAGTAAATCGGTAACTGGCAGTCAAACATCAAAAATAAAATCTCACCATAATGTTGGAGGCCTACCCAAACGAATGAAATTTAAATTAGTTGAACCTCTTAAATTTCTATTTAAAGATGAAGTTAGAAAATTAGGATTAGAGCTTAATTTATCAAAAGATATAATATCTAGACATCCATTTCCAGGCCCTGGTCTAGCAATAAGAATGCCAGGTATAATAACTAATGAAAAAATTAAAATTCTAAAAGAAGCTGATTTTTATTTCATTAAAGCTTTACGTGACCATGGTTTATACCATAAAATTTGGCAAGCTTATGCGGCCTTACTTCCTGTAAAAACAGTTGGTGTTATGGGGGATAATAGAACCTATGAACATATATGTTTATTACGTGCAATTACTTCTGAAGACGGAATGACTGCTGACTTTTTTGATTTTCCAAAAGGTTTTATGCAAAAAATTTCTAATCAAATTATTAATAATATTGTTGGAATTAACAGGGTAGTTTATGATGTTACTTCAAAACCACCGAGTACTATTGAATTGGA
The DNA here is from genome assembly GCA_905616455.1 of uncultured Candidatus Pelagibacter sp. The sequence goes on from CAJQSW010000004.1 coordinate 16,352, forward strand.
GTAATAATTCACTATAGAATATAAGATATTATGAAATACTTGCACACAATGATTAGAATCTCAAATGTTGATAAATCATTAGATTTCTACTGTAATGGATTAGGGCTTATTGAAAAAAAAAGAATAGAAAATGAACAGGGTAAATTTACACTTATTTTTTTAGCAGCGCCAGGAGATGAAAAAGCAGAATTAGAACTGACTTATAATTGGGATGGAGATAAATTGGATGATGGATCTAGAAATTTTGGTCATTTAGCATATCGGGTTGAAAATATTTACGAAACTTGTGAGAGGTTACAAAATATGGGTTACACAATAAATAGACCCCCAAGAGATGGTCATATGGCATTCGTCAGATCACCAGACAACATATCTATAGAAATCTTACAAGAAGGTACTTTAGAAGTTAAAGAACCATGGAATAGCATGAAAAATACAGGTACTTGGTAATTTTTAATGAAAAATAAATTTTCAGAAATTTTTAAAAAAAAAAATAAATCTAAAATTATTTGTCTAACAGCTTACTCTAAAAACATTGCACAGATTATAGACAAACACTGCGACATCGTTTTAGTGGGAGATTCTCTGGGCTCTGTTTTATATAATTATAAATCAACTCGAAGCGTAACACTTGATATGATGATCGAGCATTCTAGAAGTGTGAGAATGGGAATAAAGAAAAGTCTTATGGTTGTTGATATGCCATATAATACTTATAGAAATACTTCGGAAGCTCTAAGAAATGCAAAAGCAATAATTTTAAAAACAAAATGTGATGCAGTTAAATTAGAAGGTGGTAAAAAAATATACCATATAATCAAAACGTTGATTAAGAATAAGGTTCCAGTAATGGGACACTTGGGAGTTCTTCCTCAGTCAGCAAAAAATTTTAAAGCCAAAGGAAAAAAAATAGTTGAAAGAAATAATCTCTTAAAAGATGCTAAAATTTTAGAAGAATTAGGTGTTTTTTCTATTGTATTAGAATGTGTAGAAAGCTCATTAGCAAAAGAAATTACAAAAACTATAAGTATTCCAACTATTGGGATAGGAGCATCTGTTCATTGTGATGGACAAGTTTTAGTTACTGATGATCTAATTGGATTAAATTCGATAAAGGTTAGATTTGTTAAGAGATTTATAAATATTACAAAAAAAATAAACACAGCCATAATTAAATATAAAAATGAAGTTAAAAATAAAAAATTTCCTAAGAAAATTAACAGTTATTAAAATATGATTTTTAGTAAAGAAGAATACAAGACTAGATTAAAAAAAATTCAAAAATCTATGTATGATAAGAGCATAGAATTATTAATTTCTCATGATACAGCCAATATGAATTATCTTACAGGATATGATGCCTGGTCATTTTATTATGCTCAAGCAGTAGTGGTCCACGTTAATGCTGAAGAGCCACTGTGTTGGGTAAGAAAGCAAGACTCAGGTGGTGCTTATATAAAAACTTATTTAAAAGACGAAAATATTTTAGTTTATGATGAAAAGTATATTCATACTTGGCCACTTCATCCTTACGATAATCTTATAAATATTATCAAAGAAAAAAAGTGGGATAAACTTACAATAGGATTAGAAATGGATAGTCATTATTTCACAGCTTATTGTTATGAAAAAATTAAACAAGGATTGCCAAACGCAAAATTAAAAGATGCAGAAAGATTAGTTAATTGGGTAAGAGTTGTAAAATCTGATGCAGAAATTACACTTATGAAATCAGCAGCACTTATTTCTCAAAAAGGAATGAAAACGGCAATTGATGTGATAAATCCTGGTGTAAGACAGTGTGATGCGGTTGGAGAAATCCAAAAATCTTTATTTTATGGAACTCCAGAATTTGGTGGAGAGTATTCAAGTATTGCAACTTTATTACCGACAGGAAAGGGAACTTCAGCGTCACATTTAACGGCAACACAAGAAAAATTTGTTGAAGGAGAAGCAACAATTATTGAGTTATCTGGTGTGTTCCAAAGGTATCACTGCCCAATGGCTAGAACAGTTTTACTTGGAAAGCCCGACCAAATAAAAATTGACACCATGAATAAAACAAATGAAGCATTACAGGCTGGTATTGATGCTGCAAAACCTGGAAAAACTGCTGATGACGTTGCTCAAGCATTTTGGAAAATATTAGATAAGTACGGAATAGAAAAAACATCTAGAACTGGTTATTCAATTGGCATTGGTTATCCACCAGATTGGGGCGAACATACTTTAAATATATCAAAAGGTGATATGACAATTTTAGAACCAAATGTAACTTTTCACATGATTGCTGTGATGCAATTTGGTGATTGGGGGGTTGAAGCATCTGAAGCAATAAGAATAACCAACAATGGGTGCGAGTTATTCTGTAATTTTTCAAAAGACCTTCACATTAAATAGTTTAAATAAAAAAACTTGATAAAGAACTCAACAAATGTTTTAAATCCTCTGGAGAAAATATGGCAAAAAATAATGAATTCGTAAAATTTGATAATGTAGACAAAAGTTATGATGGTAAGATTCTAGTTGTTAAAGGTTTGCAACTTGATATTGCCGAAGGTGAATTCGTAACAATGTTAGGCCCCTCTGGCTCTGGAAAAACAACTTGTTTAATGATGTTGGCAGGCTTTGAAACACCCACACATGGAGAAATTTACTTAGATGGTAACCCTATTTCAAATATTCCGCCTCATAAAAGAGGAATAGGAATGGTATTTCAAAATTATGCTTTATTCCCTCATATGACTGTATATGAAAATTTAGCATTTCCATTAAGAGTGAGAAAAATTCCAAAAGATGAGGCGGATAAAAAAATTGATAAAGCTTTATCAATGGTGTCTCTTCAAGGTTTTGAAGCAAGAATGCCAATGCAATTATCAGGAGGACAACAACAAAGGGTAGCGGTTGCAAGATCATTGGTGTTTGATCCGCAAGTTGTATTGATGGATGAGCCACTTGGTGCTTTAGATAAAAATTTAAGAGAAAGTATGCAGTATGAGATTAAACATATTCACGAAAGTATTGGTGTAACAGTAGTTTATGTAACTCACGATCAAACTGAAGCTTTAACAATGTCAAGTCGTATTGCAGTATTTAATGATGGTAAAGTTCAACAACTTTCTACACCAGACGAACTATATGAAAGACCTGTTAATTCTTTTGTAGCAGAATTTATAGGAGAAAATAATACATTTGGTGGAATAGTTAGTAATATTGCGGGTGATACCTGTAAAGTTAAATTAATTGATGGTACTGAAATTTTAGCAAACCCAATTTCTGTTAAAGCTAAAGGAGAAAAAACTACTGTGTCGTTAAGACCTGAAAGAGCTTTAATTAATCCAAAAAATAAAATGGATAACAACCATAAAGGAAAAATTAAAGAAGTTATTTACCATGGAGACCATACAAGGGTTAGGATTGATTTATTAGGAAATGATCAGTTTATTTTAAAAATTCCAAATAGCACATCAAACTTAGATATCAAATTAGGTAATGATATTAATATTGGATGGAATATAAAAGATAGTAGAGCATTAGATCCAAAGTAACCAAAATTTAAAATTATCAAAAATAAAGGCAAATTAGACATAATTGGCTGTTGACTAAACGCATCTATGTTGTTTTAGTGTCTCTTTAATAAAACGTTAACGTTAAATAGGAGAGAAAATGAAAAAATTAAGTAAACTATTACTTGCTCTATCTTTTGTACTTTCTATCACAACTTCAGCATTTGCAGTTACTGTAGTGTCTTGGGGTGGTGCTTACACTGAAAGTCAAAAATTAGGGTACGGCGATCCTACTGCTAAAAAACTTGGAATACCTGTTAATTGGGTAGACTACACAGGTGGATTATCAGAGATCAAAGCTCAAAAAGAAGCTGGAAAAATCACTTGGGACATCATTGATGTGTACGCAAAAGACACTATCATTGGATGTGATGAAGGAATTTTTGTTGAATTCGATTTCGACAAAGACTTCGCACCTGCTCCAGATGGAACTAAAGCTTCGGATGACTTCTTTACAGACATGCCTTCTAAATGTGCTGTAGGAAATATTTTATACTCTTGGAATTTTGCATACAATCACGACAATGAAGTTTTTGCAAAAAAACAACCTAAGACTATGAAAGACTTTTTTAATACTAAAAAGTTTCCTGGAAAAAGATCTATTTACAAAGGTGCAATGTCTAACATAGAATTTGCTATGGCAGCCATGGGTACAAAAGCTGGTAAAGGTGGATCTAAAATCTATGACAAACTTGCAAAAGATGGTGGAGTTGATAAAGCAATAGCTAAAATCAAAGCACTATGTGATGATCCAAAAGGCGGATGTGTATTCTGGAATGCTGGAGCTCAGCCACCAGAACTATTAGCTAATGGTGAAGTTATCATGGCTACTGGTTGGAATGGTAGATTCTTTAATGCGCAAATGGAAGGAACTCCAATTACGCAAGTATGGGATACTCAAATTCTTGACTATGAATATTTTGCTATGGTTAAAGGTGGACCTAACGATGCCAATGGTAAAGCTATGAAAGTTCTTAGAGAAATGACAAGTACTGAAGGTCTAGCAGGAAGTGCTAAGTATATTGCTTACGCTCCTTGGAGAAAATCTTCAATCGCTATCATGGAAGCAGGAGAACCTTGGTTCAAAGATGGTAAAACAAGCATGGTACAACACATGCCTACAGCACCTGCGAACACTAAATCATATGCTCTTATGAACCCTAATTTCTGGGCAGATAACCAGGATGAAATTGGTGAAAAGTGGGAAGCTATGAAAGCTGGTCTGTAATTTAATTATAGATTAGATTTTTAATAAAATTTAGGGCGGTTAGAAAATAACTGCCCTTTTTTTTTAAATTATGAGCACAGAACAAATTTTATCATCAGACGGAATACCCTTAGAAATCAGTTTAAAGAAAGCTGAAAGAAAAAATAAGATTAAAGCAATGTTGCTTGTGGCACCTTTGTTTTTATTTATTTTGATTACTTATCTAATTCCTATTGGTGACATGTTATTTAGAAGCATTGATGACCGTATGATTTCAAGTAAGCTACCAAATACCTTTGCAGCGCTTGCAAAATGGGATGGTAAAGAATTGCCAGATGAATCTACATATGAGGCTTTTTATAAAGATTTCTATCCACTAGCGATTGCGAAAGAATCAGGAAAATTATACCAAAGATTAAATTATGAAAAGTCTGGTTTTAGTAGTGGATTAAAAAAAACAAATAGAAAAATTAAAAAATTTGAAAAGGGCAATTATAAAGAACAGTTTATGGCAACTCATAAGATTTGGAATAATGTTGAATATTGGGTTGCATTAAAAAATACTGCTCCTAATTGGTCTTATGCTAAATATTTAAAAGGTGTTGATCTAAAATTAGATCCAGACAGAAACATAGTTCAAATGCCAGAAAACAGAAAAATTTACAAAACTTTATGGCTTAGGACTTTAAAAGTAGCTTTTTTTGTTACCATATTTTGTTTTATACTTTCATATCCAATTGCCCATTTATTGGCAACTTTGCCTATGAAATATAGTAATTTATTAATGATTTGTGTCCTATTACCTTTCTGGACTTCACTACTTGTTAGAACATCTAGTTGGATGGTTTTATTGCAGCAACAAGGCCCTATCAATGACTTAATAGTTATGCTCGGACTTACGGCTAATGATGCACGACCAGAATTAATGTATAATGTTGTTGGAACATTTGTTGCTATGACTCAAATTTTGTTACCTTTTATGGTTCTTCCTCTTTACAGCGTGATGAAAACTATATCTCCAAGTTTAATGAGAGCTGGAAAGTCTTTAGGAGGCACACCATTTGTTGCTTTTAGAAAGATATATTTTCCCTTAACAGTTCCTGGAATAGGTGCTGGATCACTATTAGTATTTATTTTAGCAATTGGATATTATATCACGCCAGCATTAGTTGGTGGAGCTAGTGGTTCACTTATAAGTAATACAATTGCTTATCATATGAAAAGTTCTTTAGACTGGGCATTTGCCTCTGCACTAGGAGCAATGTTACTTGCTGGAGTTTTAGTAATTTACTGGCTTTATAATAAATTAGTAGGAATAGATAATATTAAACTAGGATAAATTTATGTCATTACCAAATTATACACCCCTACACTATAGAATATGGCACTATACATATTTAACAATTTGTGGTTTGGTATTTTTTTTTTTAATAGCACCACTATTTGTAATACTACCACTTTCATTTAATGCAGAACAATACATTCATTTTTCTGCAGGAATGATAGCACTTGACCCCGATGCATTTTCGTTAAGATGGTATGAGGATATGATTTGGGGTACTAAAAATCCTTGGGGGCTCGCTGCAAAAAATAGTATTATCATAGCCTTCTTTGCAACCATAGGATCAACAATTCTAGGAACAGTAGCTGCATTAGGATTAAGTAGTAGACACATGCCACACAAAGCAGCGTTTATGGCTGTGTTGATCTCACCAATGATAGTTCCACTTATTATTTCAGGAACAGCAATATTTTTCTTTATGGCAAAGGTTGGATTGGCCTCAACGTTTACTGGAATTATTTTGGCACATATTATTTTAGGAACACCATTTGTTGTGATTACAGTAACTGCAACACTGACGGGATTTGACCACAGTGTAACAAGAGCAGCCGCAAGTCTTGGAAGTAATCCTGTAAATACTTTTATGAAAGTTACGCTACCATTAATATTACCAGGTGTGATTTCGGGTGCTTTATTTGCGTTCGTAACTTCTTTTGATGAAGTTGTAGTGGTAATGTTTTTAGCAGGACTTGAAAATACAACGATACCTATTCAAATGTGGGTAGGCTTAAGAGAGCAGTTAAGTCCAACAATTTTAGCTGTAGCAACTTGTTTGATTATTATGTCTACTTTAATTCTAGTTACGGCTGAATTATTAAGAAGAAGATCAGAACGACTTAGAGGAATTAATCAGTAATTCATTTATTAATTTTAATTTTTCAATATAAATTAGTTTGGATTTCAAATTTTATTAAAATAAAAAAAACGTAAGATAGAATTAGATATACATTATCAACTAAAAAGTCTTTGATTAATTAATTTTGTTCGTTTTCTTCTTTTTTTATTTCATCCTCTGTTACTTCTTCTTTCTTTTCTTCTTTTTTAAAGGCTATTATTTTTTGACTATCTTCTTTTTCTTTAATTAATTGGTCATTAAATTTTTTTATTAGCTCTTCCTCTTTTCTTATTTGTTCATTATCAAATTTTATTTCCCATTCTTTTATTCTTTGTTCTTCATCCTTAAATCTTTTTTCTTCAATAACTCTAGCTTCAATTTTTTTTTGTTCTTCTAAATTTCTTAGGTTAATCTCTTCTTCTTTTAATTGTAATTCTTCTTCTCTTTTTCTATGATTAAGATCTTTTAATTTTAATTCTTTAAGCTCTTCTATTTCTTGTTGTTCTTTTAGCTTAAATTCTTTCTCTTTTTCTCTTAGATCATCTGCTTCTTGTAATATTTGTATTTCTTTCTCTCTTAATCTTTGAGCCCCAATTTTTTTTATATTCTGTTCTATTTCTTCAAGTTTTTTCTCTTGATATCTTAATTTATGCTCTTCTTCATTTAATCTTTGCTCTTCTTTTTTTTGCTTATTAATTTCAATATCTTTTAATCTTTGTTCTTCATCTTTTATTTTTTGTTTTGTTTCACGTACATTAAGTCGTTCAAGAGCCATTAATTTATCACGTTCAGATTTTACTCTTTGTTGCTCTTGACGTATTCTTTGTTTTTCAAAAAATTCTGACCGTAATTTTTCTTCTTTTAACTTTAAATCATCCTGTCTTTCTTTTTCTTCATCTTCGTCTCTTAGTTTTTGTTCTTCAGCTTTTATTCTTTGAGCTTCAAGTTTAATTTTTTTTCTTTCAATTTGCTGTTGCTGTTTTGTAATTTTTATTTTTTGTTTTTCTTGTCTTTCTATTTTTTGTTTTTCTTCATTTAATGCATTTAATTCATTTTGTTTTATTAATTTTATTTCTTCTATTTTTTGCTTCTCTTTTTCATTTCTTTAATCTTTTCTTTTTTTAATAATTCAATTTTTTTTTGTTCTTTTTTCTTAATATTTTTTTTGAAACTATTATATTTTTCTTTTAAAGATAAGGATGTAATTTTTTTAAGAACTATTAATGGTTGTTCAATTAATTTTTTTTTACTTAAATTGAAACTTTTCTTAAATGTATTACTTAAGTTATTTTTCACATGTGCAGTTCATCAATTTTAGATTGATAAAAATAGTAATAAACTGACTAAAATGGGTTCAACTTGAGATTTTAATTTTTATTAATTGAGCATTTTAAAGGAATTAATGAAGTCAGGTCTCAATATATACTCAGAATGTCTTTGGTTTTTTATTTTTTTTAAAACTTCTAAACCAAAAAGAACTTTGCCAACTGGTGTGTACTCTCCTTCAAATAACGGCTCATCTTGTAGAATTATAAAAAATTGACTGTCTTCAGTATCATTTTTAAATGTTCGAGCTAATCCAACGCTACCTTTTGTATAATTAAAATTGCTATCTATTTCTGACTTGATTGTTCCCATACCTGATTTTCCTGTACCAATTTTCTGATAATTTAAAGATCCCTTTTTTCCAAACTCTAAGTCACCAGCTTGAACAAGTTTGTTTTTAATTACCCTATGAAAAGCAATATTTTCATAAGCATTAGATCTAATTAAAGTCATGAATCTTTCAACTCCATATGGAGAGATATTTGGATAAAGTTCTATAATTACATTTCCACAGGGTGCGTTCAAAATTGCAATATTATTTGGTTTTTTAAAATTAATATCTTTTGGGTCAAAGTTTTTGACAAATAAACACTCATTCTTAAGCATAAAGTATATAGCAAAAGTCGTAATTCCTAACAAAATTAAAAAAACAAAAATTATTTTTTCAGATTTAGAAGCATTAATTTTTTTAATCATTTAAAATGTAAAAGAACTATCTATTTGTTTTATCTTATTTTTGATATATGAAATTTTATTATCTAAAATTGAATCTTGTTTACGGAATTGATCAATTTTATTTTTTTTAAAAATAATCATATGTGAATAAACTTCAGCCATGTCCTCTGATGCTGTGGACTTGGAATATTCTGTAAAAAAACCTCTTGTTTTCTTATATGTTTTTAACCCCAACTTGTTTGTACACGTAGAACATTTTGCATATTTAAAATTTGGATTATTAAATTTAATCCACTCTTCGTCATTAAAAATTTCTTTATATTGAAGATACATTATATGAAAAACCTCATGATGAATTACTCTTTCAAAGTAATCTTCATTAAATTTAATATCTAGTATTAATGTTTTCATTACATTGTCAGGTATACCTGCTGTATATAACTCTGAAATAGATAAATTTTGACAAAGGACAATATATTTTAGATTAATTTTTTTTAAATAATCATAAGAATATTTACTAAGATTTTTATAAACAGTTCTGTATTTTATTTCTAAATCTTTTTTATTTGGATTTGAGCAAACAATATTTTTTTGAGTACCTAGCCTAAAAGGTGCGCTCGCATAAAAATATTTAAGTTTATTTTTAGTATTAATTTCATAAATCTCTAAGTTAGGTATCTTAATTATATTGTAGATAGTATTTGCTTTTATGGGGGTTATAAAAAAGATTAATAGTAAAATAACTCTTAATATGTTCATAATATAAAAATAGAAGATATTCCAATTTGATAGAATATGGTACATTTTATTTATAAATGAAAAAAGATAGAAACAATAATCCAATTCAACCTGTTAGTGGAACTAAAGTTCCCAGATTCGCTGGACCATCTACCTTTGCAAGGTTACCAGAATTAAGAGATGTAGAAAGTTGTGATGTAGCAATTGTTGGAATACCGTTTGATGCTGGAACTAGTTATAGACCAGGTGCAAGATTTGGTCCTATGAGCATTAGGCAAGCATCAAGACATTTAAGAACTAATTATCACCCTAGTTATGACGTTGAACCTTTTAAAGTTCAACAAGTTGCAGATGCGGGAGATATAACATGTAATCCTTTTAATATCGATGAAGCTATAAAACAAATTGAGGAAGGTGCTACAGAACTTTTGAAAAAAGTTGGAGGTATCATTAGTCTAGGTGGTGATCACACAATAGCACTTCCGCTATTAAGAGCTGTAAACAAAATGAATAACGGACCAGTTGCTCTAGTGCATTTTGATGCACATCTTGATACTTGGGATACTTATTTCGGTGCTCCTTATACACATGGAACACCATTTAGAAGGGCAAGAGAAGAAAATTTATTTTTAGATGATGCTTCAATGCACGTTGGGATTAGAGGCCCTCTTTACAGCAGAGATGATATTAAAAATGATGAAGAATTTGGCTTTAAGATTATTCACTGTGATGAATTCCAGACACAGGGGATAGATAAAATAGTAGAAAGAATTAGAAATAGGGTGGGTAATAACCCTCTATATCTATCAATAGATATAGATGTTTTGGATCCTGCTTTTGCACCAGGAACTGGCACTCCAGAAATTGCAGGTATGACCACTAGAGAAATGGTTAATGTAATAAGAGGTTTATCTGGATTAAATTTAATTTCAGCAGATGTTGTAGAAGTTTCTCCCGCATATGATCATGCTGAAGTTACATCTTTAGCAGCAGCAACGATTGTTTATGAGTTAACTAATTTGTTTGCAAAAGTTAAAAGATAAGATATTTTTCAAAAATGCTAGATCAGAGAAAATTTTATATTAACAATGAATGGGTTTCCCCAAAAAAATCAAATGATTTAAAAGTAATAGATCCTTCAACAGAAGAAGAATGTGCAGTTATATCTTTAGGTGGAGTTGAAGATGTAAATAATGCAGTTAATGCTGCAACAAAAGCATTTGAAACTTGGGCATTTTCTACGAAAGAAGAAAGATTAAAATATCTAGAGGCTCTGTATGATGTTTATAAAAGAAGATGGACCGATATGGCTAAAGCTATTTCTCTTGAAATGGGAGCTCCTATTGATTTTTCAACACAGCTACAAGCAGGAACGGGTGCAAGTCATATAAAATCTTATATAAAAGTTTTAAAAGAATATACGTTTGAAGCTAAATTGGGAGAGCATGCTCTTAATAATAATATTTTACGTGAACCTAAAGGTGTTTGTGCATTAATTACACCATGGAATTGGCCAATGAATCAAACTTGTTTAAAAGTAATTCCAGCTATCGCAGCTGGTTGTACAATGATACTTAAGCCTTCTGAAATAGCACCACTATCATCAATGATATTAGCAGAGATGATTGATGAAATTAAATTACCAAAAGGCGTGTTCAATTTAATTAATGGTGATGGAGCCATTACTGGAAATGCATTAACAAGCCATCCTGATGTAAATATGATTTCATTTACAGGATCAACCAGGGCGGGCGCTTTAATTTCTAAAAATGCTGCAAGTGACTTTAAAAGAATAAGTCTTGAACTTGGTGGCAAAGGAGCAAATATTATTTTTAAAGACGCAGATTCAGAAGCAGTTGAAAGAGGTGCATTAAGATGTTTTAGAAATACAGGTCAATCTTGCAACGCACCAACAAGAATGTTGGTAGAAAAATCTATTTATGAAGAAACTGTAGAAAGAGTAAAAAATTTTGCAAACTCAATGAAGGTTGATGTTGCTACAAAAGAAGGTGATCACATTGGACCTGTAGTTTCAAAAGCACAATTTGATAAAATTCAATCATTAATTCAAGTAGGTATTGATGAGGGTGCTAAATTAGTTGCTGGCGGAACAGGGAAACCTGAAGGATTAGACAAAGGTTATTTTGTTAAACCCACTGCATTTGCAAATGTTAATAATCAAATGCAAATAGCAAGAACAGAAATATTTGGACCCGTTTTATCAATCATACCTTTTGAAACAGAGGAAGAAGCCATTGCTATTGCTAATGACACCCCTTACGGATTGTTAAACTTTATTCAAACACAAGATCATGAAAAAGCTAATAGAGTTGCTAGAAAATTAAGATCAGGAATGGTTGATATTAATGGTGCTGGCTTAGCTCCTGATGCTCCTTTTGGGGGTTACAAGCATTCTGGAATTGGTCGTGAGGCTGGAAAATTAGGCTTAGAAGAATATTTGGAAGTTAAAGTAGTAAGCGGTTGGAACGATTAATTTGTACAAATTAGTGTTCAAAATAGTTTTTTTATAGTCAAATAAACCTTACTCTTATTAGTTGATTTAATAAACCTGGAGTTGTGTAACATTAATGTTTACATAACTTTCTCAATCCATACTGTCACAGTTATAGTTACCGTAACTTATTAATAGTTAATAAGAGTAACAAAAAAAAATAGGGAGAAATAATATGGGTAGATCGTCAAAACTCTACAATTCAGATTTAGCTCCAACTCCAAGTGGTAAAAAAAATTGGGGATGGTTCGAAATCTTTAACGTGTGGGCTAATGATGTTCAAAGTTTATTTGGTTATACTTTGGCAGCATCATTATTTTTAGCATCAGGACTTAATGGTTGGGCTGTATTTGCTGCATTAATTCTTGCAGGATTTTTTATAATGTGGCTGGTTAATCTTTCAGGTAAACCAAGTGTAAAACATGGGATTCCATATCCAGTATTTGCTCGTGTAAGTATGGGTGTATTTGGAGCAAATTTTCCAGCAATGGCTAGAGGTATTGTTGCAATGTTTTGGTATGGAGCACAAACTTACGCTGCATCAACTGCGGTAGCGCTTTTAATTACAGGTGTTACAGGAATGGAAGGCGAGGTTATGCTTCTTGGTATGACAGGTGTAATGTGGGTTTCTTTCATATTTGTATCAGCATTCCAAGTTTATTTATTTTGGCAAGGTGTGGATCTAATTAAAAAGTTTTTAAACTTTGCAGGACCAGCAGTCTACGCAGTAATGATTTTCTTAATGATTGTTATATGGGTTAAAGCTGGTGGAGGACTTTTTTCAGAAGTAGGAACTATATTTTCTGGAGGAGAACGAACTGGTGGCTTTGAGGGGCTAGGAACAATGGGAGCTTTCATAGCTGTATTTTCAATTATGGTTGGATACTTTGCTGCAGTTGTAATTAACTTTGGTGACTTTGCTAGATTTGTTAAAAATGAAGATGAAATGAGAAAAGGTAACCTATGGGGATTAGTAGGAAACGTAATTTTATTCTCTTTCATAACCTTAATGATTACTGGTGGAACAATCGCTATTTTTGGTGAATACGTATCAAGTCCAACAGAGATGGTAGCTAAAGTAGATAACTTAGGTTTAACAATTATTGCTGCATTTGCTTTTTTTGCAGCGACAGTTGGAATAAATATGGTTGCGAACTTTATACCTCCTGCGTATGACTTAGCTAACTTATGGCCAAGTAAAATTAGCTTTAAAACTGGTGGATTAATAACTGCTGGTTTTGGTTTTATTATTGGTGGTATGTGGGTTGCTGTTATTACTCAAATGGGTTTATTTCCATTTGTTAATACCTTAGGAGCAATTCTTGCACCAGTATTTGGTATCATGATGGTTGATTACTACATTATCAAAAAAGAAAAAATTGATATAGATGATTTGTTTGATGCAAGCCCAAATGCTAAGTATCATTACAATGGTGGTTTCAATTTCAAAGGAATGATAGCTTGGTTTCTTTCAGGTTATATTGCTGTAGGATCTGTTTGGCCAAACATTTTGTTTTTAGGTTTAGATGATTTCTTCGCTAACTTAGGTGGTGGTGGAGGATATGCTTGGATAATTGGAGCATCACTTGGTGCTGTAGTTCACTTGGCTATATCTAAAAGAAAATAAGAAAAATCTATAGTTAAAAAAAGACCCGTCGCATTAGTGCGGCGGGTTTTAGTATTTAAGGATTACTTCCTCTTTTTCTATATTTTCGATAACAAGATTATCTCCAGAACCTTTTCTATCGACCACTAAAAAATTCATATCTTCTGTGGCTATTAGAGGAAAATGCCAGGTGCCAGGGTTATAATTAACTCCAATTTCTGGAGGAACAATAAAAGCTTCAATTTTATTAAGATCTGGTTTATTGCCCTCAGGTGCAACAAGTACTAAAAAAGTAGTTTGCTTCATTGGTATAAAGGCCTGACTTCCTAAAGGATGTTTTTCCATCATATCAATTTTCATTGGAAAAGATCTCTTTAGAGCTGAAAAAATACTAATAGTAGTTTCTCCATTATCCTTTGAAGTATCTAAGTTAGCTATTCCATCAAATCTTTTGGCATAACCTTCGTTAATTTCAATCGGTTTAATATCAGCTGTTGTAATCATATCTCCAAACTTTTTAAAATTTTCTTTATTAATAGGCTTTGGTTTGATCACAAAGTTAGTCATACATTTTTTCCATAAACTCTAAATCGAGATATCCCACCATCTGGAAAAATATTAATTTTTATAAAATTAATTTTATCTTTTTTCATTAGGTTATTTTTAAAAATATGTACTTTATTAGAGGATAATTTTGCATCTTTTAATAGATACTTCCATTTGATTGAAGAATTTACAATTTGTTTAGAGTTTTTTATTGTTCGTAAATAAGCAGCTTGTAATGAACAGTGGCTAGGAAAGTTGCCTTTAAAATGATGAGTAGAAATTTCAATTTTATCAATTTCTTTTCCATCTAAAGAATTTAATATTAACCAATCAAATCCTGGGCCACGTCTTCTCCTTGTTTCCCATCCATCCCCCATATTTTTAGCTTTACCTGGTGCTAAAATATTTTCAGCTTTACCAAAGTGCTCATTGTTGCAAGCAATAACAGAAGCACCATCTAATAGTGATGCAAGATTTGTTTTCTTATTTTTTAATTTATTAGATTTAGCAATTGAACCAAATAATCTCAATCGAGCAACCCCACCATCTGGAAAAATATTAAATTTTATATGTGTAATATTTTTTTTACTATTTACAGTAAAGAAGTGATGGCTATTTGCTCTAGTTTTTTTCTTAGAAAGTAGCGGTTCCCACTTTAATTGACCTATCTTATTTGAACTTGAGTTTGTTCCTTCAATAGAAATCATTGCTGGCTGGTTTCCATTAAAGTGCGATGTATCAACATCAACCTGTTTAATAGAACCAGGTTTTCCTAATCGTAAAATTATGTAATCATGTCCTTTAGTTCTTTTTCTTCTAGACTCCCATCCATCCATCCATTTACCATTTTTATCAAACAATCCATCTTTAAAAATTGCTGGCAAGGGATTAATGATTCTATTTGCTGAAGCAAAAAAGTCATCAGTTTTAAATATAACCTTAGTACCCAATCTAGGTTGAGCTAAATCAATAAGACCATTTGTAAAAATAATTTTTTTTGACATTATTCAGAATAGTTTTTAATCCAATGTTTGGCTATATCAATTCTCTTACATATCCACACATCCTCATGTTTAAGAATATAATCTAGAAATTTCTTTAAAGATTGAATTCTACCTGGTTTTCCAATCAATCTACAGTGTAATCCTACTGACATCATCTTAGGGTTTGTTTTTCCTTCCTCGTATAAAACATCAAAGCTATCTTTTAGATAAGAAAAAAAATGATTACCTGTATTAAACCCTTGATTGGTTGCAAATCGCATATCGTTGTTATCTAAAGTATAAGGAATAATTAATTGTTTTTTCTTATTTCTAGTTTCCCAATATGGTAAGTCATCACTATACGAGTCACTATCATATAAAAAACCACCATCTTCCATAACTAGGTCTCTAGTATTAGGGCTACATCTACCGGTATACCAACCTTCAGGTCTGTTTCCAAAAATTTTTGTATGAGCTTGAATAGCAAGCTTCATATGTTTTTCTTCCTCTGTTTTCTTAATATTTTGATAGTCAATCCATCTCCACCCATGACAAGCAACCTCATAATCAGCTTCTATTATAGCTTTAGAAACTTCAGGATTTTTTTCTAAAGCCATACCTACACCGAACACTGTTATTGGAATTTTCTTTTCTTGAAATAGTTTATGTAATCTCCAAAATCCTGCTCTTGAACCATACTCATAAAGAGATTCCATATTTATATGTCTACCTTTTACAGGCTGAGCACCAATGATTTCTGATAAGAAAACTTCTGAGTTATTGTCACCATTTAAAACACAATTTTCAGCACCTTCTTCATAATTTAAAACTATTTGAACAGCGATACGTGCGTTATTAGGCCATTTAATTCTTTGATCTTTGGAGCCATACCCAATCATATCTCTTGGATCTTTTTTAGACATAAAAAATTATAATTTACTTTGTATTGTTTAACAATTTATTAATTTGAAACAGAATCTACTTTGATGCCATCAAGCAAGTTTAAACATTTTTTAAGTTCATTTAAAACAATGAACTCATCAATTTTATGAGCTTGATCAATTGATCCTGGACCACAGACCACTGTACTAATCCCAATTTCTTGAAATAAACCTGCTTCAGTTCCAAATGAAACAACTTGTCTAGAATTATCACCTGTTAAACTTGAAATTAATTCACAAGCATCTGATTTATCTTCTCTATCAAAGCCAACTATTTCACCAATAATATCTTTCTCAATGGAGGCATTAGGAAAAACTTTTTTCATTTCAGGTAATAACATCTCATTTGCATACTTGTCGATTTCTTGATTTAAAAAAAAACCATCTTCTTTAACAACTGGTCGTGTTTCCCAATTAACATGACACTTGTCTGCTATTACATTATGAGCAATACCACCAAACACACCACCAATAGAAAGGGTAGAGTGAGGTGGGTCAAAAATGGAGTCTTTAGGTGCTCTATTTTTAAGTTTCTCTCTAAGCTCAATTAATTTATTTATATATCTTGACGCATATTCAACAGCACTCACACCTTTATGAGGCGCGGAACTATGTCCCGCTAAACCTTTAAAATAAGTTGTATATTCATAACATCCCTTATGAGCATCAATAATTTTCATATTAGTTGGTTCGCCAATAATACAAATACCATCTTTAATATCTCTTTTTTTTAATTCCTCTATTAGTATAGGTGCGCCCTGGCATGCTGTTTCTTCATCGAATGTAAATGAGAAATGAATATCTCTATTTAAGTTTGATTTAGAATAAATAGGTGCATAAGCTAAAGCACATGCAATAAAACCCTTCATATCACACGAACCTCTCCCATATAATTTATCACCCTTAATAGTTGCGGTAAAAGGATCAGAACTCCAACCTTTTGAAACAGGAACAACATCTGTGTGGCCTGATAAGATAATTGGTTTCTTATTATTTGAATTTTTAGCTTTTAGTGTAGCAAATAAGTTTACTCTTTTTTTTTCATCATCATAAGTTCTAAAAGAAGTAGCACCTAACTTTATTAAGATATCATCACAATAATTAATTAATGAGCTGTTATCTTCTCCTGAAATAGTTTTAAAAGCTATTAAGTCTGTTAAGATTTGAACTGAATTATCATACAATAGCTCTGAATTATTTTCTGTACTCATATTTATCAACTATTATATATTAAATATATGAAAGAACAAATTACCTTTGATATATTTGATAAAGTAGACATTCGAGTTGGTACAGTAATCTCTGTAAAGAAAAATGAAAAAGCTAGGAAACCATCTTTAGTGGTTGAGGTTGATTTTGGAAAAGAGATTGGAATTAAACAGTCATCTGCTCAAATTACTCATTACTACAATGAAGATAATTTAAAGGGAAAACAAGTAATTGGAATATGTAATTTTCCTGAAAAAAATATTGCAGGCGTGGTATCTCAAGTGCTTATATTAGGATCAATAGATAATGAAGGAAAAGTTATACTTGTTCATCCATCTCAAAAATCTGAAAACGGTCATCCAATAGCTTAACTCTTATGCATCCTGAATTATTACTATTAATAGGAATTTCTTTATCACTAGGATTTACACCAGGACCAAATAATGCTGTTGCAGCATACTCAGGTTTTAATTTTGGAATTAGAAAAACTTTACCATTAATTTTAGGAGTTGGTTTTGGTTACACAACTTTAATTATATTAATTAATTTTGTTTTAATATCAAGTTTCAAAAATTATCCAATGATTCAGGAAATTATCAGAATTCTTGGAACATTTTTTTTAATTTATCTAGCTTACAAGATTTCATTTTCAAAAACTTCATCTGATGGAAAAACTGAAAACCCAGTAAAGTTTTTTGATAAATTCATATTTCAGTTTATAAATCCAAAAGGAGTAATGGCTGGAGTGACGTTAAGTTCAAATTTTGTCGAACAAGGAGAAAACTACTTGAATCACTCTATTTGGGTAATTGTAGTCTGCAGTGTAACAGCATTTTTAAGCATCACTTCATGGACATTTTTAGGCAAGTTTCTGAGGAAATTTGCTACAAATAATAATTTTATTAAACGATTTAATTATGCTATGTCATTGCTACTTATCTTTTGTATAATAGGGTTCTACATCTAAAACTAAATGAAACCAGGAAATAAAAATTCATATAACTCTTTAAAGTCTATCAACATTAATAATAGTAATTACAAATATTATTCTTTATCAGAAGCTGAAAAAAATGGTTTAGATGGAATTTCAAAACTTCCAAAATCACTTAAAGTTTTATTAGAAAATTTACTAAGATACGAAGATGACTTGTCTGTTACTAAAAACCAAATAGAAGCAATTAAGGAATGGTTAAAAACAAAAAAATCATCAACCGAAATAGCTTACAGGCCAGCTAGGGTTTTATTACAAGATTATACGGGTATACCAGCAGTTGCTGATCTTGCAGCTATGAGAGAGGCTGTTAAAGAAAAAAATAAAGATCCAAATACTATTAATCCATTATCTGCAGTTGATCTTGTTATTGATCACTCGGTACAAGTAGATATGTCAGCTAATGCAGACTCGTTTGAAAAAAATGTAGATATTGAGTTTAAAAGAAATGGGGAGAGATACTCTTTTTTAAAATGGGGTCAACAAGCATTTAATAATTTTAGAATAGTTCCGCCTGGAACAGGAATTTGCCACCAAGTTAATTTAGAATATTTATCAAAAGTAGTTTGGTTAGAGAAATTTAATGAGGAAGACTATCTATTTCCTGACACATTAGTTGGTACTGATAGTCATACTACTATGGTTAATGGATTATCTGTTCTTGGTTGGGGTGTAGGTGGAATTGAAGCTGAAGCTGGAATGTTAGGTCAACCAATTTCAATGTTAATACCTGAAGTAATTGGATTTGAAGTAACTAACAAAATGCCAGAAGGTACAACTGCAACAGATTTAGTATTAACTGTAGTGAAAATGTTAAGAGATAAGAGTGTTGTTGGAAAATTTGTTGAGTTTTATGGAGAAGGTTTAAAAAATTTAACACTTGCTGATAGAGCAACTATTGCAAATATGGCTCCAGAATATGGAGCTACATGTGGCTTTTTTCCAATTGATGATGAGACATTAAAATACTTAAGATTTTCAGGAAGAGATGAAAATACAGTTAACATAGTAGAGCAATATGCAAAAGAACAAGGCTTATGGGCTAGTGACGGAATTGAATTCACTGATACATTATCATTAGATATGTCAACAATTGTACCGACAATTTCAGGACCTAAGAGACCTCAAGACAAAGTTTTATTAACTGATGCTTCTTCAGGATTTAAAAAAGTTCTTGAAGATGCTACTGAAAGAAAAGAAAAACATTTTTCAAAAGTTTCTGGAACAGATTATGAAATCAAAGATGGATCAATATTAATTGCTGCAATTACATCATGCACAAATACATCAAATCCTAACGTTTTGATTGGTGCGGGCTTATTAGCTAAAAAAGCAGTAGAACTTGGTTTAGAAACTAAACCGTGGGTAAAAACATCATTAGCACCAGGGTCACAAGTAGTGACTGATTATTTAGCAAAAGCTGGATTAAATGTATTTTTAGATAAATTAGGCTTCAATTTAGTTGGCTATGGTTGCACAACTTGTATTGGAAATTCAGGACCATTGCCTGATGAAATTGTTAATGCTATTGATAAAGAAAATATATACGCTGTGTCAGTATTATCAGGTAATAGAAATTTTGAAGGAAGAATATCCCCTCATATTAAGGCTAATTACTTAGCTTCACCTCCACTAGTTGTAGCTTACGCACTTGCAGGACATATGGAATTTGATTTATACAAAGAACCGTTAGGTAAAAGCAAAGAAGGTAAGGATATTTTCTTAAAAGATATTTGGCCATCAAATAAAGAGATTGAAGATACTTTAAGAGAATCTTTGAATCCAGAAATGTTTATTAAAAGATATTCAAATGTTTCAGAAGGACCTAAACAATGGCAAGAAATTAAAACTGAAAATACAAGTATCTACAATTGGGATTCAGGGTCAACTTATGTGAAGAAGCCACCTTTCTTTGAAAATTTATCTGATAAACCTGAAGGTTTTAAACCGATTAAAGATGCAAGACCACTCTTAATTTTAGGTGACATGGTTACAACAGATCACATTTCACCAGCTGGAAATATTCAAAAAGAAAGCCCCACAGGTGAATATTTTATGGAACATCAAATACTTCCCAAAGATTATAATTCTTATGGATCTAGAAGAGGAAATCATGAAGTTATGATGAGAGGAACATTTGCAAATATTAGAATAAAAAATGAAATGGCTCCTGGAACAGAAGGTGGGTTTACAAAATTATATCCAGAAGAAAAAGTAATGTCTGTTTATAGCGCTGTAGAAGAATATAAAAAAAGAAAAACAGATTTAGCAGTAATTGGTGGAAAAGAATATGGTACAGGATCATCTAGAGATTGGGCTGCTAAAGGAACAAAATTATTAGGAGTAAAAGTAGTAATTGCAGAAAGTTTTGAAAGAATTCATAGGTCAAACTTGATTGGTATGGGCGTATTACCACTTCAATTCACTGAAGGAAATAATAGAATAAACTTAAATTTAATTGGCTCAGAATTAATTACAGTTCTTGATATTCAAGAAGGCGTGAACCCTTCGGATCACGTGCAAGTAGAGATAAAATATTTATCTGGAGATATTAAGAAAATTAAAACACTTTGCAGAATTGATACGAAGAATGAATTAGAATACTATAAAAATGGTGGTATTCTTCAGTATGTACTAAGGAAAATGATTTAGATATGGATGAAGAAATAACAATTATAGATTCAAATACAAGAAATGAAAAAATTATAAATTTTTTAATTAATAATAAAAAAAAACTTATAATAGGATTTTCAATTATACTTATTTCAATTATTGGATATCTTTCAATGAAGGAAGTAAGAGAAAGAGATAAGATAAAATTAGCAAACCAGTTTAATATAACAACATTAAATTTTAAGATAGAAGACACACAAAAAACAATTGATCAACTAACTAAATTAATAAAAGAAAATGACCCAACGTATTCACCGTTAGCACTCTATTTTTTAATTGATAATGATTTAATAAATAATAAAAATGAGATTAATACCTTGTTTGACGTATTAATAAATGAAACAGATCTAGACCTAGAGATTAAAAATCTAATCATATACAAAAAAGCATTATTTATTTCAGACTTTTCAACTGAAAATGATTTATTGCAAATACTTAACCCAATTATTAATTCTGAAAGTATATGGAAATCTCATGCTTTATATTTGGCAGCCGAGTATTTTTATTCAAAGGGAGATAGTCAAAAAGCTAAAGAATTTTTTAATCAGATACTAGATCTTCCTAGTGGCAATAAAGATATTAGATTAGAATCTAAAAAAAGATTAAACAGAGATTTGGGTGAATAATTTTTTAAAAACAGTACTAATATTTCTTCTTATAACTAATTGTTCATTACAAAAAAATTCTAAATTTTGGTCCAAAAATAAAAAATTAGAAGTAATTAAAAAAGAAAAAATTACAAAGAGTAAAGTTAAAGACAATTCACAAACCACAAAAGAAAGTTGTCACAGAATATTTCTTGTAAAAATGTGTAAAGAAGTAAAAAAGACGATCAAAACAGAAAATTTTTCAAATGAAACGACACTTATCTCAGAGTTTAACTCAAATTTAAAAATTAAACTTTATTCAAAACCAATAAATAAAAGCTTTATAAACAATTTTGATAATAATAATGGTAGAATTAACTTTAATGGAAATCTTAAAAATTTATCAAAATATAAGTTTTCTAAAATAAAAAATTTTCATCAATACGATACTAAAATATCACTTTACAATGATGATATTATTTTCTTTGATAATAAGGGCTCTATTTTAAGATTTGATAAAGACTCTGACTTAGTATGGAAAAAAAATAATTATACCAAATCAGAAAAAAAACAAAATCCAATATTATTTTTTGAAAATAATAAAAAAACTATAATAATTGCTGACAATATTTCAAAATATTATGCGTTGGATATTAACACGGGAGAGTTATTATGGTCTAAAAATAATACAGCACCATTCAACTCACAGCTCAAAATATATAAAGATAAATTTTTTTTAATTGATTACAATAACACTCTAAGAGCATACAATATTAAAGATGGTAATGAAATTTGGAAGATTAAGACTGAAAACTCTTTAATTAGATCTCAAAAAAAGCTTTCTATGGTCATAATTGAAAATAAAATCTATTTTAATAATTACCTAGGTGACATAAGTGCAGTTGATATTGAATCTGGTCAATTGTTATGGCAAACACCGACTCAAACAAGTCTTATTGACGGAGAGAACTTTTTTCTTAAAATATCTGATATAATAGGAGATAAATACACTTTATACTTTTCAAACAATAAAAATCAATTTTTTGCGTTAGATATCAAAACTGGTTTTGTAAATTGGAAACAAAAAATTAATTCAAATTTGAGACCAACTTTAATTGATAATTATATTTTTACAGTATCTCTTAGTGGTTATTTAGTTGTTATTGATAAAAATTCTGGAAAAATCATTAGAATTACAGATGCTTTTAAAACCCTTAAAAATAAAAAAAAAAATAGAATCTTACCAACAGGTTTTATTGTTGGTAATAATAATATTTATATCTCCACAAGTCATGGTAGACTTTTAGTCTTAGATATAGAAACAGGCATGGTTATTGACACAATTAAAATAGATAATAATAAAATTGCAAGACCGTTAATATTAAATCAAAAAATGTTTATTACTACTGACAGCTCTATCATTAAACTAAACTAACATGTTTTTAAAACTACTTAACAAAATAGGTAGAAAAAAAATAGTTTTAGACCGTGGCCCATCTCATCCAAAATACAATGAAGCAAAACCATGGATGAACAGGTATTATGTATTAATGAGATATAGACCAAGATGGTTTCCATTTAATATTTTAATACACGAGATGTTAGCTGACGATCATGGTGATGGAGTTCATAATCATACATTTCCTTTTATAACAATAATCCTGAAAGATGGTTATTGGGAAACATTAAAAAATGGTAAATTTTGGAGACCTGTCGGTTATATTGGGTTCAGATCTTCAAACACGTTACATCGTGTAGATTTGAAAAAAGGAACCAAGCCTTTAACACTCTTTATATCTGGACCTTTTGGTTTAAGAAAAGGACCTAGATCTGAATATGGTATAGATTTTAAAAAAAAAATATGAACCTTAAAAATTTATTCTTAAATCACTGTAAGGCAAAAAACTTAGAGATAAATATTAATCAAATAATAACAATAGAAGTTATCAATAAATTTTATCAAAGTAATTTTAATTATAATTTTATTAAAAATTTATTTTCAAAAAAAAATATTATACGAGGTTTTTATTTACAGGGAGATGTTGGAGTAGGAAAAACTATGATTTTAAATTTTTTCTATGAAAACTTTGATCAAACTAAACATAGATTACACTTTAATGAATTTATGATTAATTTTCATGACTTTATTTTTCAAAACAAAAATAATAAAAACGGAAATACTGTTGATAAATTCGTTGTTAAGTTAAAAAGAAAATATAAATTAATTTATTTAGATGAATTTCAGGTCACTAATATTGTTGATGCAATGATATTAGGAAGTTTATTTAAAAAAATTTTTGATGAAAATATCAGAGTTATCTTTTCATCCAATGTTAAAATAAATGATTTATATAAAGATGGCCTTCAAAGGGAACAATTTATTCCGTTTATAAGAATTATGAAAAAAAAATGTTTAGAACAAACGCTTGTTATAAAAGAAGATTATCGCAAATCTCAAAATAGAAATAATGATAGATACTTCTATCCTTTAAATGAAATAACCAATTTCAAAATTAATAAATTATTTAGAAAACTTACTAAGGATAAGATTAAACAAGAAAAGATTTTAATAGTTAAAGGTAGAAAATTTATTATCAAAAATTATTATGATGGTGTTGTGAGATTTGATTTTAGTGAACTATGCAATAAAAATATAGGAGCTGAAGATTATATTAAAATAACTGATGTTTCTCAATATATTTTCATTGAAAGCTTGCCTAATTTTAATGATAAAAATTCCAATCAACAACAGCGATTTATTACTTTGATAGATATTATCTATGAAAAAAAGATAAGTTTAGCCATTAGTAGTATTTCAAATTTAAATAAATTAACTTCATCCAAAAGTTTGTCAGAACCATTTAAGAGAACGCTAAGTAGATTACATGAGCTTACTTCAAGTAAAAATAATTAGATGAGGAAGGAATTTTTTAAACTTAAAACTAATGGTATATGTCTCTATAAGTTTACCAATGAAATTATAAGTTGGATTAGATAGGGGATTGTTATGATCTAGAGTTTTGGTAGTTCCCTGTATGAGCTGTGCGCTCATTAGTCCTTAATCTTCACACTAAAGAATTAATGAGCAATGAAATTAGCCAAGAATGAGTAGTGTCAAGAGATACAAGGGAAAAGTAGGTTTTATGATTTAAACCCTATTTTAACTAGACTCCTTATTTAATATATATTTAATTCAATTATTATAGGTAATTTATGAAATTAAACAAAATTGAACCAAAATTCATTTCTAAATCCAACCCTAGAATTGGCTTAATTACACTAGGTAGTGATTTCAGAATTGAAAAAGATTTTAATAATGTGATTTATGGAAGAGACGTTGATCTCTATGTAAATAGAATACATTGCTATAATCCATTGACTAATGAAACATTAGCAAAAATGGCAGATGATATTACAGAGGTTACTAATGATATTTTACCTGGTCAAAAAATAGATTGCGTGGCATATGGGTGCACATCTGGAACTGTAGCTGCTGGATATGATGTAATAAAAGAAAAAGTTAATTTAGCCAAACCAGAAGCAAAAGTAACAACTCCGATAACTTCTGTGATTAAAGCTTTAAAAGTACTGGATATTAATAAGATATCTATTTTTACACCTTACACAAAAACAATAAATGAATCTGTTGTTGGTTACTTCAAAAAAGAAAATATTATCATTAATTCTTTAAGCTATTTTGACATTGATTCAGATTTAGATATTGGAAAAGTTGATGAAAATTATTTATTTGAGGTTCTGTCTAAAATAGATTTAGAAGATAGTGATGCATTATTTGTTTCTTGCACAGCTTTACCAGTTTTATCAATTATTAATAAACTTGAAAAAAAACTCAATAAAATTGTATTGTCCAGTAATCAAACATTAATTTGGGAAACCTTAAATTTAATCGGAAACAAAGAACCTATTGAGGGGTTTGGAAAAATTTTTGATTTTAATTAAAAGTATTGTTTAAAAGTTTCATTAATTGATAATACTCCAAAGTCATTTAATCCACCAATTATTAATTGAAGTGCTACTATTAAAATAAACCCCAAACCTACATAGGCTATCCATAAATGTTTTTGAATATAATTTGCTAGATATGTAGCTAATGCGCCAGTTAATACAACTGATAAAATAAGTCCAAATATCATAAAGCCAAAATAGCCTTTTGCAGCCCCAACTACACCAATCACATTATCAAAACTTATAGTAATATCTGCAAATAATACTTTATAAACACTCTGGACATAAGAAGGTTCTTTAGATTTTTTTGTTGGAGATTTAATCTTATTTTTCATCTCGACCAAATCTTTTCTCAAATCATTGACAATCCAAATTAAAAGAAGTCCACCCAATATTTTTATATAGTAAAATTCAAATAAGTAAGTAGCAAAAAGTGCAAAAATAATTTTAAAAACTAATGCACCAGCTACACCCCATAAAATTATTTGTTTTCTATTTTTTGGTACAAAGTTAGCAGCAATTAAACCAATAATAATTGCATTATCAGCAGCTAAAATGATATCTATAAAGATGATTTGGGTTAAAATAATGAATTCTTCTATCAAAGTCTTTTTATAATATTAAATAATTCAATTAATTCAATAATTTAATATTTAGATTTTTTTGTACCATCAATTATTTCTTTTAACTGTTTATACTCTTTACAATCACAGTTTTTTAAAACATTTAATCTTTCTTTAGCTAGATCCATTCTATTAGTAGCTATATAGAGTTCTCCAAGATATTCATTTATTCCATTATGATTAGGCTCAATTTGTAAACCTTGTAAGTAAAATTCCTCACCTTTTTCATAATCCCCAAGTTTTCTAGTAGTAAAGCCTAAATAATTTAAGGTATCTGCTTGTAGGGGTTTTTTCTTATTAGATTTTAAAAGGAGCTTTTGTGCTTTTGCATATTTTTTTTGTGCTTTTTTAGTTTTACCTTTTTTTTCATACTTTTTAGCCCACTTGATATGAGAAACAGCTTTTTCATAATTTGTTTTAATTTTAGCTGAACTACCATCTCCCCCTGAATCACCTGAACTACTACCACTTGAAGCAGCTGAGTAAGAATTTGTAGACGTGGATAAAATTAAGAATAATAAAATTGTTATTGTTTTTAGCATTATATAAATTTTTTCATTTTATTTAAAGGTTTCAATATTAAGCCATTATCAACTAATTTATCTTTAACAGATTTTGCAGTTATTAATGCGCTCTCACTATCACCATGTATACAAACAGAGTCTATTTCGCAAGGTATCTGTTTACCACTGAGACAATTTATTGACTGATTTTTAACCATATTTAACACATGTTTCTTTGATAGATCAGGATCAATGATTAAAGCGTTTGGTTTTTTTCTAGAAATTAAATTTCCATTATCTTCATAATTTCTATCTGCAAATATTTCACAGGCTATTTTCATATCATTTTTTTTTGCAGCTATTTCCATTTGTGAGCCTGTTGGTACAAGATAAATGATATCTTTATTTATTTCTTTAATAGCTATTGCGAGTGTTGTTGCTAACTCTAAATCCTCACAAGCCATATTGTTAAGTGCTCCATGTGGCTTGATATGGGTCACATTTTCATTATGTCTTTGAGCAATTTTTTGCAGTATTTCATATTGTTCAAAAATTAATTTTTTAATTTCTAAAGAGCTCAAATGCATTCTCTTTCTTCCAAAATTTTCAGAATCATTGAAAGAAGGGTGAGCACCCAAACTGACACCATTTTTTTTAGAAATTTGAATAACCATTTCCATTGTTTGTTCGTCTCCAGCATGGTAGCCACAGGCAATATTCGCAGAATTTACAATATTAAGTAATTCAGGATCATTCTTTATAGAATGAAACTTAGACTTTTCTCCTAAATCACAATTGATATTAATTTCCATACATTTTAGTCTAGAGTATAACGTTTCATGATTAAAAATATATCAAATCTTGGTGATGCAGCTGTATATTGTGATTTTGGCTCTGAAGTTAATGAGTCAATAAATGCCAATGTAATAGATTATTTTAATCATTTATCAAAATTAATAAAAGAGAAAAAAATAGAAGGAATAACCAACCTAACTCCCTCTTATAACAAATTAATTATTAGTTTTGATTTAACTATAACAAATTACAAAAAAATTAAAAATTTAATAGAAGGCTTAATTATTTATAAGGATATTAAAAATAATAATCAAAAAATTAAAATTCCAGTTTGTTGTGATGATGAGTATGCGCTAGATATTATTAGATTAATTGCAAAATTAAATATTAATAAAGATCAAATATTAGAATTATATTTTAAAAAAGAATATTTTTGTTATATGACCGGTTTTATTGCTGGAATGCCTTTTTTAGGAGATCTAAATAAAGATATTAGGTGTGATAGGTTAGAAACACCAAGGGTTAAAATGCCAAAAGGGTCTGTTGGAATAACTGAACAATTTGCAAATATCTATACTTTTGAAAGTCCCGGTGGTTGGAATATTATTGGTAACACTCCAAAGAAAATATTTGATGATAAAAATTTAAATCAACCAGCTCTAGTTAACCCAGGGGATAAAGTAAGCTTTTATCAAATAACAAAAGAAGAATATTTAAATTGGAATGAATAAAGCATATTTTGAAATTTTAAGGGCAGGAGTTAATACTACCATTCAAGATAAAGGTAGAAATCACTTATATCATATTGGAATCTCAGTAAGTGGTGCAATTGACCAAAGAAATTATACACTATCTAATAAATTAGTTGAAAATCAATTAACTGAGGCTGTGATTGAGTTTGCATACCAAGGTCCACTTTTAAAATTAAAAAATGGAAAAATTAATTTTGCAATATCTGGAGATATATTTTTTAAGATTATTAGAAAAAACTTAGAAGTAGAAGATGGTGAGTGTTATAAGAGTTATATTTTAGGTGAAGATGATCAAATAGATATAATATCAACCAAAAATTCTACCTATGGATACTTGGCAGTTAATGGTGGCTTTCATTTAGAAAAAACCTGGGGTAGTTATTCCATAAATACTAAAGCAAATATTGGACCCAATGATGGGAAAAAGTATTCTTTAAGTGATAAAATTTTTATTAAAAAATCTGACACCAAGAACTCAATTAAAAGAAAAATAAATTATAATTACTCTCCTGATAATATTATTCGAATTATTAAAGGTACAAATTTTGACTATTTCTCAAAGGATACGATAGATAAATTTTTTAAGGAAGATTTTTTAATTACAAACCTTGTCGACAGGATGGGCATAAGATTAAAAGGTCCTAAATTAAAAAATATAGTAAACACCAATATCAAATCAGAAGGTCTAGTTAGAGGAGTTATTCAAGTACCTGCCGATGGAAATCCAATAATAATGTTATCTGATCATGGAACAGTTGGGGGATATCCAAAAATTGGCGTGGTTATTGCTGCTGACCTTGATTTAATTGGCCAATTAACACCTGGAACAAAAATAAATTTTAAGGAAGTAAGCCTTGAAGAAGCTCAAAATATATTTAAAGCATACACTGAAGATACAAATAAATATTTAAATGAATGTAATTAATAAAATTCCTGGTCCATTACTTATTTTTATGGGAGCTTTAAGTTTAAGTTTTGGTGGACTTATTGTTAAAAAATTTGAAGGATCTACAGAATGGCAAATTCTTTTTTGGAGATCTCTTTTTTTTACACTTACAGTTTTAGCTTTTCTAATAATCACCTATAAAAAGAAAACTTTAAACTCCTTCTATAAGTCTGGATTACCAGGTTTTTTTGGGGGTATTATATTATCGTTTGGATTTTGTGGTTATGTGTATGCAATGTCAAATACATCAGTTGCTAATACTAATTTTATAATATCATTACAGATTTTATTTCTTGCGATTTTTGGTTACTTATTTTTGAAAGAAAAAATTTCAACAATTACTTTGGTTTCAATAGTACTAGCGATATCAGGAGTTATCTTGATGGTAGGGAATGACATGAAACCAGGTAACCTTTCAGGAAATCTAGCAGCCTTTACAATGCCCATCACATTTGCAGTCTTGATAATGATTGTAAGAAAATTTCCTACTGTAGATATGGTCCCTGCACAATTTGTTGCTGGAATAAGCTCATGTTTAATTGGATTAAGTGTATGTATTTACTATTCACACAGTTTAATGGTTTCGCCTAATGACATATTTTTAGGTTTTTTAGCAGGTTTTTTCCAGGTTGGTTTTGGTTTTATATTCATAACTATTGGAGCACGAAATACTCCTTCAGCAATGGTTGGAGTTATAATGTTATCTGAATCTGTTCTTGGTCCAATATGGGCATTTTTATTTGCCAGTGAAAGACCCTCATCATTTACTTTAATTGGTGGTGGAATTATTTTATTCGCAGTTTTAATTCAGTTTTCGTCCTTACTTTTAGAAAATAAAAAAGAAAAAGTTATTAGATAGAGTAGACGAGACCTAGAAGATAACCTCTTCCTTTAGTTTATTTATCTTTTGGGAATTTATTTTAAAGTAACAAATTCCTCGGAAGATGTAGGATGTATCGCCGTTGTGTTATCAAAGTCTTTTTTAGTAGCCCCTGCAGTTAAAGCAACAGCTAAGCTTTGAATAATTTCAGGACTATCTTGGCCCAGCATATGAATTCCTAAAACTTTATCTGTTTTCTCATCAACTAATAGTTTCATTAAAATTTTAGGTTTTTTATCAGTAAAAGTATATTTCATTGGTGAGAATTGAGTTTTAAATGTTTTAACCTTAATTCCTAGTTTTAGAGCTTCTTCACTAGTTATACCAACAGTAGATAAAGGTGGATCTGTAAAAACAGTGGAAGGTATATTTTTATGTGAAGCTGATCTTTTAATTTTCCCAAATTCAGTATCCGCAAATGCATGGCCCTCTCTAATTGCGACAGGAGTTAAATTAATCCTATCAGTCACGTCACCTATTGCATAAATATGATCTATATTTGTTTTTGAAAACTCATCAACAATAATAGCTCCATTTTTTTTCTGTAGAATATCAATTTTATCAAGATTAAGTTGAGCAACATTTGGAGATCTTCCTAGTGCTGATAAAACACACGCTGTTTTTATACTAGGTCCTTGTTGGATTTTGATTTCTAATCCTTCATCTGCTTTAGTAATGTCTTCAATATTTGTATTAAATTTTATATCAATTCCTTTTTTGATCATTTCATCCTGAAGTAAATTAGTTAAGTCTTGATCAAAACTTTTCAAAATTCTTTCACCACGATAAATTAAAGTTGTTTTAACTCCCAAACCATTCATGATGCATGCAAACTCAACTGCAATATAGCCAGCACCTAAAATACAAATATCCTTAGGGAGTTTTTTGATATGAAAGATATCATCTGAAGTCAGAATTTTATCTTTTGCAGTATAAGTAGGCTTGTTACAAACCCCACCTGATGCTATTAAAATTTTTTTTCCTTTAAATAGCTCATTGTTTATTTCTATTATTTCAGAATCTTTAAATGATGCGTAGCCATCTATTCGATCAACTTTATTTTTTTCTAAAATAGATTTGTAAATATCATTTAATCGTTCAATTTCTTGATCTTTGTTTTTAATTAATGTTTGCCAGTTAAAAGAGATTTGATCTGGAACTTCCCAACCATAAGATTTAGCAGTATCAAAGTCACTATTAAACTGAGCCGCATAAGTGAAAAGTTTTTTTGGAACACACCCTCTATTAACACAAGTACCTCCATAATTTAAACCCTCTGCAATTAAAACTTTAGCTCCATAATTGGCTGCTATTCTTGCAGCTCTTACACCACCAGATCCAGCACCAATAACAATTAAGTCGTATTCTTTCATATAAGATTATTATTCTTATTTAATTTAGATAAAGTTATAAGTAAAGTTTAACAAAAAGACATAAGACCACCTTTATTTGATTGCTTTAGGTCTTGTATGTCTAATGGCATAACCAGGCCTAAAACATGGCACAGTATGGGAACAGTAAACTCTTGTCTTAACTCTTATTTATTACTATAATTTCTATAATGAATTAACTTAAATTCTAATTCATAGAAGTACGGGAGAGTGTCAAGAAAGCCAATGTTTACTGCTTTACCATGACCGCCGAAGGAGCAACCACCCAGGAATCTCTCAGGCAAAAGGACCGTAGCATATTAACTCTGGAAAGAGATTAAATTCTCGCCGAAGGAGCAAAACTCTCAGGCAAACATACAGATGGGTATTGAAGAGTTAATATGAAAAATAAAATAACAGCATTAAATTCATTACACAAAAAATATGGAGCAAAATTAGTTTCATTTGCAGGTTATGAAATGCCCATTCAGTATTCAAAGGGCATTATTGAAGAACACAAAAGTACAAGAGATAACGCAGGTATCTTCGATGTATCTCACATGGGGCAGCTATTTATTAAAGGTGATGATCTATTAGCTGAAGACCTCGAGAAAATTTTTCCAGTTGAATTAAAGAATTGCAAACTAAACCAATCAAAATATAGCTTTCTAATGAATGATGAGGCAGGCATTCATGATGATCTAATTATCACAAAAGTAGTTGGTGGATTTAATATTGTGTTAAATGCTGCCTGTAAATATTCAGATTTCGAACTTCTGAAAAAATTACTAGGAGACAAGTATGAAATGAATTTAAGTGAAGAATTGTCACTAGTAGCCATTCAAGGCCCTAAAGCAGTGAAGATATTAGAAAAAATAATTCACGGTGTATCTGAATTAAATTTTATGAATGGTAATAGTTTTAATTACCTAGATGATAGCGTCTACATTACTAGATCAGGTTATACAGGTGAAGATGGTTTTGAAATATCAATGAAGAACAAATATACAGAATTATTTACAGAAAAACTTATTAATGAAGGGGCAAATTTAATTGGTCTAGGAGCAAGAGATACTTTAAGATTAGAAGCAGGACTTTGTTTGTATGGACATGATATGGATATTAACAAAAGCCCTATAGAAGCAAGTTTAAAATGGGCAATATCTAAAAATAGAATTATTACTGGTGGTTTCATAGGTTTTGAAAAAATCAAATCTCAGATAGAAAACGGCACAAGCAAAGTAAGAGTTGGCATTAAACCTGAGGGAAGAATTATAGCAAGAGAAAATACGGTGATATTTAGTGAAGATAATAAAAATATTGGTGAAATTACAAGTGGAACTTTTGGACCAAGCATTCAAGTGCCAATAGCTATGGGATATATAGAAAGTTCATTTTCTAAAGTAGATACAAAAATTTTTTTAGAAGTAAGAGGAAAAAAATATCCGGCAAGCATAAGTAATTTGCCATTTTATAAAAAAAGTTATGTGAAAGGAGTAAATCAATGAGTGAAGTTAAGTTTTCTAAAGAACATGAGTGGATTAAATTAGATGGAGACACAGCTACTATAGGGATTACGCAACATGCAACCGAAATGTTGGGGGACATCGTTTTTGTAGAGTTACCAGAATTAGGATCATCTGTTGCTAAAGATGGTAATGCTGGTGTTGTAGAATCTACGAAAGCTGCAAGTGATATTTATACACCTGTATCAGGAGAAATTATTGAAAATAACCAATCAATTGTTGACGATCCTGCAAAAATTAATGCTGATCCAGAGAACGAAGCTTGGTTTTTTAAACTAAAAATTTCCAATAAATCTGAAATGGATTCATTAATGAATAAAGAAGAATACGAAAAATTTTCAAAAGAAAGTGGTAGTTAAATGTTAAAAAATGCTCAAAAAGATTTTATACAAAGACATATAGGTCCATCCGTTGATGAACAAAATGTTATGCTTAAAGAGTTGGGCTATCAGAGTCTTGATGATTTAATAAAAGACACTGTACCAGAAAAAATCCTTCTTAAAGATGATTTAGATATTGGAGATCCAAACTCTGAATATAAAGCACTTAGAAAATTAAAAAATATTGCAAAAAAAAATGAAGTTTATTCAAGCTTTATAGGAATGGGTTATTATGGAACTTATACTCCGTACGTAATACTTAGAAATATATTAGAAAATCCAGGGTGGTACACTTCTTACACTCCATACCAGCCTGAAGTGGCACAGGGTAGACTTGAAATGTTGCTCAATTTTCAACAAATGATTATAGATTTTACGGGAATGGATATTGCTAATGCATCACTTCTAGATGAGGGAACTGCAGCAGCAGAAGCTATGGGCTTGAGTTATAGGGTATCTAAATCTGAGAATAAAAAAGTTTTTGTTTCAAAAAATTGCCACCCACAAACTATTGATGTTATCAGAACAAGAGCAGAACCATTAGGTTTAGAAATAATTGTTGGAGATGAAGATAAAGATATTAAAGAAGATATTATATGTGGGATTATTCAATATCCAGGTACGTTAGGAGATATCAAGGATCCTAGTGAAGCTATAAGTAAAATACACAAGCATAATGGAAAAGCAGTTTTGGTATGTGATTTATTAGCCCTTGCTAAGTTAAAAACACCATCTGAATTAGGTGCTGATATTGCAGTAGGTAGTTCGCAACGTTTTGGAATCCCAATGGGTTATGGAGGTCCACATGCAGCATTTTTTGCAACTAAAGATGAATATAAAAGATCAATGCCAGGAAGAATAGTTGGAGTGTCAGTAGATAGACATGGTAAAAAAGCTTATAGACTTGCTCTTCAAACAAGAGAGCAACACATAAGAAGAGATAAAGCCACAAGTAATATATGTACAGCACAAGCATTATTGGCAATAGTCTCCGCCGCATATGCTGTCTATCATGGGCCTCAAGGTATTAAAAAAATTGCTGAAAGTGTTTCTCAACTAACTAAAAATTTTGCAGATAAATTAAAACAATCTGGCTATGAACTCTATTCAGATCATTTTTTTGATACTGTAACAATTAAAACATTAGATAAAACTGATAAGATTTATAAAAATGCATTAGATCAACATGTCAATATCAGAAAGGTAAATTCTGAAATGTTAGCTGTTTCTTTTGATGAAAGAAAAAATATCTATAGAGCAAATCAATTATTAAAAATCTTTAATTGCTCAGAGACTATAAAAGAAAATATGAGTGAGAATTTATCTAATATACCTGAAAACCTTTTAAGAACTTCAAGTTATTTAGATCATCCTGTTTTTAACAATTACCATTCTGAAACAGAAATGCTTAGATATTTAAAAAAATTAGAAGATTCAGATATTGCCTTAAATAAATCTATGATTGCTTTAGGCTCGTGCACCATGAAGCTTAATGCTGTTTCTGAAATGATACCAGTTACATGGAAAGAGTTTTCTCAACCACATCCTTTTTCTCCAGTAGAGCAAATGGAAGGTTATAGAGAACTGTTTACTGATTTAAAAAATTGGTTAAGATCAATCACAGGATTTTCTGGTGTTTCATTACAACCGAATGCTGGAGCACAAGGTGAGTTCGCTGGTTTAATGGTGATACGTAAATTTCATGAGAAAAATAATGAAACAAATCGTAACGTTTGTTTAATTCCAAGTTCTGCA
Source organism: uncultured Candidatus Pelagibacter sp. (assembly GCA_905616455.1). Next base: position 51,585 of record CAJQSW010000004.1, read on the forward strand.
CATGGTACAAACCCAGCAAGTGCTCAAATGGTTGGCATGAAAGTTGTTGTAGTGAAGTGTGATCAATATGGAAATGTAGACTATGAGGACTTAAAAACTAAAGCTGAAGAACACTCAGAAAATTTAGCAGCACTTATGGTTACTTACCCTTCAACACACGGAGTATTTGAAGAAAAAATAACAGATATTTGTGATTTAATTCATAATCATGGTGGACAAGTTTACATGGATGGAGCAAATTTAAATGCATTAGTAGGAATTGCAAAACCTGGAAATTTTGGTCCCGATGTTTGTCATATAAATTTACATAAAACATTTTGTATACCACATGGTGGCGGTGGACCTGGTATGGGACCGATAGCTTGTAAAAAACATTTAGAAATGTTTTTACCAAAACATTCAGTGATAAAAGATTGTGGTCCTGCAACAGGTATGGGAGCCGTATCTGCAGCACCCTGGGGAAGTTCAAGTATTTTATCAATTTCATGGATGTATATAAAGATGATGGGTTCTGAAGGTTTAAGAAAGGCTTCACAAGTAGCTATATTGAATGCAAATTATATTGCACATAAGCTCAAAGACTCATTTCCAATCTTATATAAGGGTAAAACTGGCAATGTAGCTCATGAATGCATTATTGATATTAGATCAATAAAGAGTGACACAGGAATAACAGAAGAAGATATTGCAAAACGATTAATTGATTTTGGCTATCACGCCCCAACAATGTCGTGGCCAGTGGCAGGTACTATGATGATTGAACCTACAGAAAGTGAAAGTTTGAGTGAAATAGATAAATTTTGCTCCACGCTACAAAAAATAAAACAAGAAATTGATAAAATTCAATCAGGTGAATATGATAAAATTGATAATCCATTAAAGAATGCGCCACATACACACGTTGAATTAACTGCAAATAAGTGGGAACATAAGTATGAAAGAGAAGAGGCCGCTTATCCTTCAGAATTTTTAAGAACAAATAAATATTGGCCTCCAGTTGCTAGAGTAGACAATGTTTATGGAGATAAAAACTTATTTTGTACATGTCCATCAATGGAAGAGTACGAAGACACAGCAGCCTAAAGATTTATTAAAATGAAAATTGCTGTAGTTGGTGCTGGCATATCTGGATTAAGTGCAGCTTACTATCTATCCAAAAAACATAAGGTTGATTTGTTTGAAAAAGAAAATCAATTTGGTGGTCACGCAAATACAATAAAAGTAGCTTATGACCACAATAAAGAAATTGCTGTAGATATTGGTTTTATGGTGTTTAATAAAAATACCTATCCAAACTTAATTAATTTTTTTTCAGAAAACAAAATAGAGATTGAGAAAAGTGATATGTCATT
>CAJQSW010000005.1 GCA_905616455.1 uncultured Candidatus Pelagibacter sp.
CATCCCAGGGCAAATGAAAATTTAATTGCTTCACTCAGTAGGTAGGCACCTAATTTTTTCCCAAAATATTCTTCTAGAATGCCAAAATAAGCAATTTCTGCCACTTTTATATTTTTATTAAATAATAGCTCAAAATAGCCTGCAATTTCATCTTTATTTTTAAGGATATAAGTAAAAAGTTTTTCATCTGAAATATATTTGGTCCAATCTAAGTCTGTCCAAACAAGTCTGTCAATCCAATGACAATTTTTACCAATATTTTTATAAAAAAATTTATTTAATTGAAAGTCTTTTGGATTAGCTAATTCTACAGAATATTCCCCAGATGGTTTTTTTACTTCTTTAAAATCTTTAAAAGACTTTAGTTCTAGGTAATTTCTAAAAATTTTTTCTTTCACTCAACCATTTTTCCAATTTTTTCTCCTCCAAATAAATGGAAATGCAGATGTGGGACTTCTTGACCTCCATGATCATCTAAATTGGTAAGAGCTCTATAGCCTTTTCCATTATCAGTTGATATTCCTAATATCTTTGAAACTTCTGTAATTGCTTTACACAATGCAACTATCTCTTGATCTGAAGCTTTATTATTAAAATCATCAAGATTAATATATTCACCTTTGGGTATTACTAATGCATGAATTTTTTTTTGAGGATTGATATCATGGAAAGAAAGAATATGATCATTTTCAAATATCTTTTTGCATGGAATTTCTTCTCTCAAAATTTTTGCAAAAATATTATTTTTATCGTAACTCATTATCTATTGTTTTTTTCTTCAATACCTGACTGCTTTTTTCTATTCTCTAATTCTTTCAAAACATCTTCGAACTTGATATCTGCTACCTCTAGTGTAACCAGTAAATGATAAATTGTATCTGCAGCCTCATGTACTATGTTTGATTTATTGTTTAATGCCTCTTTAAGTTCACTAAATTCCTCTTCCATCTTTCCTATACATTTAGACAGTCCTCCAGACAGCAAAGATGAAGTATAAGACTTATCTTCATTTTTATTTTTCCTGTCTCTGATTGTGTTTACTAAATTTAATAGGTTTTCCGACATATCTAAATCCTAACTGGAATTCCTTTTGAATTCAAATATTGTTTAGCTTCTTTAATTGTATGTTTTCCATAATGGAAAATTGAGGCTGCAAGAACTGCACTGGCATTTCCTAATTTTATACCATCTACTAGATGATCTAAGTTACCTACTCCACCTGAAGCAATCGTAGGTATATTAACTATCGAAGATATCTTAAACATTAAATCATTATCATAACCAATTTGAGTGCCGTCTCTATCCATTGATGTAACTAATAATTCCCCTGCTCCACTATTTTCCATTTTTTTTGCAAACTCTATTGCGTCTATGCCCACATTATTTCTTCCTCCATGAGTAAAAACCTCCCATTTATTGCCATTTTTTTTAGCATCTATTGCAACAACAATGCACTGTGAGCCAAATTTTTTTGAACTTTCAATTATCATTTCAGGATTTTGTACTGCAGCAGTATTGATTGAGACTTTATCTGCTCCACAATTTAATAATTTATTAATATCATCAACTCCTCTAACTCCTCCTCCAACTGTTAATGGTACAAAACATTGCTTAGATGTTCTTTCAACCACATCATAAATTGTATCTCTATTTTCATTTGATGCGGTAATGTCTAAAAAACAAATTTCATCTGCACCACCATCGCTATAAATTTTAGCTTGCTCAACTGGATCACCAGCATCTTTTAAATCTACAAAGTTCATTCCCTTAACAACTCTGCCATTTTTAACATCAAGACATGGGATAATTCTATTTTTAAGCATCTAGTTCTCTCACTAATTCATCTAATTTAATATCACCATCATATATGGCTTTACCAACTATTATTCCTTCAATATTTTTTAAACCTTTTGCTTTTTTAATATCATTAATCGAAGACACACCTCCTGAAATAATTACCGGGCAATTAGATACGTTTGCAACATTGATTGTTTCTTCAAAATTAGGACTTTGTTTAGTGCCATCTCTATTTATGTCTGTATAAATTAATCTGCTAACACCATAATCATTTACTTCTTTTAAAAAATCTAAAATCAATTGATTGGAGTTTTCCTTCCATCCTGAAACTGACAAGTATCCATCTTTAGCATCTAGACCTAGGGCAATTTTATTTGGAAACTTTTGACATGCGTCTTTTAAAAAATTTTTATCTTTTATGGCTGCGCTTCCTAAAATAACTTTTTCAACTCCTGCATCTATATATTTTTGAATACTATCAATGGTTCTAACACCTCCACCTACTTCAATTTTTAAATCAAATTTATGAAGTATTTGTTTAATAATATCCAGATTAACAGTCTCTCCAGTTAGGGCACCGTCTAGATCAACAATGTGTAAATTTTTAAAACCATGATCTTTGTATTTACCAGCTTGATCAATCGGTGACATTTCATATTCAGTTTTATTATTAAAGTCTCCTTTAATTAATCTTACACATTTCTTGTCTTTAATATCTATAGCTGGAAATATTTTCATATTTATAAGTTTAAAAAATTTTCTATAATTTTAAGTCCAATTTTATCACTTTTTTCAGGGTGGAATTGGGTTCCAAAGATATTTTCTTTTTCAACAGAACAAACAATATTTGATGAATAATCTGTTGTTGCAGTAATTACACTTTTATCTTCTGGAATAAATTCATAACTATGTACAAAATACATGTGCGATTTATCTTCTATATCTTTAAAAATTTTACTTTCTTTAATAATATTAATTTCATTCCAGCCAATGTGTGGAAGTTTGAATTTATTATTTTGATTATCAATCTTTGATACTTTTCCTGAAATCCAACCAAGTCCTTTTGTTTCAGTTTCTTCATAACCAATATCTGCGAACATCTGTAAACCAACACAAATTCCAAGAAGAGGTTTTTTATCGTTAATTGCAAATTCGTTTAAAGCTTCAACTAATCCATTTATACCTTTTAGTGCATCAATACAGCTCTTAAACGATCCTTGTCCCGGCAATACCACCTTGTCGCTTGATTTAATCTTATTTAAATCTAAAGTTACTTCAATATTAACTTTGTCTTTAGCAACTTTTTTAAAGGAATTTATTACAGAGCTGATGTTTCCTGAGTTATAATCAACAATTGTGACATTCATTAAACTTATAATGAGCCTTTAGTTGATGGAATGCTCTTCTTATTTCTAGGGTCTATTTCTAAAGCTGTTCTTAATGATCTTGCTAAAGCTTTAAAACAAGACTCAATTATATGGTGACTGTTATCTCCATAAATATTTTCCATGTGTAGGGTTATTCCTGCTGATTGAGAAAATGCCTGAAACCATTCTTTAAAAAGCTCTGTGTCCATCTCTCCTAGTCTTTCTACTTTTAATTTAACTTTCCATATTAAATAAGGTCTGTTTGAAACATCGATTGCAACTCTTGTTAATGTTTCATCCATTGGAATCATTGCATGAGCATACCTTCTAATTCCTGCAAAGTTTTTTAGGGCCTTCTTTAAAGCTTCACCTATTGCTATTCCGGTATCTTCTGTTGTGTGGTGAAGATCTATATGAGTGTCACCTTTTGCTTTAACTTTTAAATCAATCAGTGAATGCTTTGATAATTGTTCAAGCATGTGATCTAAAAAACCTATTCCAGTATCAATTTTATATTGACCTTTGCCGTCAATATTAACTTCAACACTAATGCTTGTTTCTTTTGTTTTTCTGGAAACTTTTCCTATTCTGCTCATAATATATAATATGTATATAGGGATTAATTAACTATATCAATATTTGCAATCTACTACTTGAAGAATTAAAATTAATATCCATTTATAATCTATGACTACAATAGTGCTTATTAGAAAAAACAATGAAGTGGTGGTTGCGGGAGACGGCCAGGTTAGTATGGGCAATACTGTTATTAAAAGCACAGCTGCAAAAGTTAGAAAAATTGAAAAAAGAAATGTAATCGCAGGCTTTGCGGGGTCAACTGCAGATGCATTAACTTTATTTGAAAGACTGGAAGCAAAACTTGAAAAGCATGCTGGAAATCTTCCTAGAGCAGCTGTCGAGTTAGCAAAAGATTGGCGAACTGATAAATATTTAAGAAGACTTGAAGCTTTAATGGCTATCGGTGATAAAGAAAATAGCTTTATAATTTCTGGAACTGGTGATGTTTTAGAGCCAGAAGGAAATGCTATTGGCATAGGCTCAGGTGGAAATTATGCTTTGGCTGCTGCTAAAGTTTTATTAGATACAGATTTAAGTGCTGAAGAAGTTGCAAGGAAAGCAATTCAAGTTGCATCTGAAATTTGTGTATTCACTAATAATAATATTAAAATTGAAAAAATTTAATGGAAGATACAAACGTTACGCCTTTTCCAAAAGAAAAAACTGAAAAGAAAGATAACTCTTTGGTTAGTTCTTTATCTCCTAGAGAAATAGTTTCCGAATTAGATAGATACGTTGTTGGACAAAATAAAGCTAAAAAAGCAGTTGCTATTGCCTTAAGAAATAGATGGAGAAGACAGGCTTTAAAAGGCGAAATGAAAAATGAAGTTTTGCCTAAAAATATTTTAATGATTGGGCCAACTGGGGTTGGTAAAACAGAAATTTCTAGAAGACTATCAAAATTAGCAGAGGCTCCTTTTGTAAAGGTGGAGGCTACAAGGTTTACTGAAGTTGGTTATGTTGGAAGAGATGTAGAACAAATTATAAGGGATCTACTTGAAATTGCGATTGCAATGGAAAAAGTAAAGAAAAGAAAAGAAGTTAATGCAAAAGCTCAAAAATTAGCAGAAGAAAAAGTTTTAGATGCAGTTGTTGGAAATAAAGCAAGTCTTGCTACAAGAGAAAGTTTCAGAAAAAGATTGAGAGATGGTGATTTAGATGACAATGAAATCGAAATAGCAATAAATGACAGTGGCTCTCAAGCTTCCTTTGAAATTCCTGGTATGCCTGGAGCTAATATTGGGATGATAAATATTGGTGAAATGATTGGAAAATCTGTTGGAAATAAACAGAAGAAAAAGAAGATGACTGTCAAAGAATCTCATGAAATCTTAATTAATGATGAGGCTGATAAGTTAATAGAAGAGGACAAAATTATAAAATCAGCAAAAGATTCCACAGAAAATAATGGAATAGTTTTTTTGGATGAAATAGATAAAATTTCAGGCAGAACAGATAGGTCAGGTGGAGATGTATCTAGAGAAGGGGTGCAAAGAGATCTGCTACCTTTAATTGAAGGAACAACTGTGAGCACAAAATATGGTACGATTAAAACTGATCATATTTTGTTTATTGCATCAGGAGCATTCCAGCTTGCAAAACCTTCGGACTTACTCCCTGAGCTACAAGGTAGACTTCCAATAAGAGTTGAACTTGAAGCTTTAACTAGTAATGACTTTAAAAGAATTCTTAAAGAGCCAGATTATAGTTTAATCAAACAGTATGTGGCTCTTTTAAAGACTGAAAATGTAGAATTAGAATTTTCTGAAGATGGAATTGACGCTATTGCTAATATGGCTTCAGAAGTTAATGCTACTGTAGAAAATATTGGTGCAAGAAGATTGCATACTATCATTGAAAGAATTTTAGATGATATTAGTTTTACAGCCACAGATAGAGCTGGTGAAAAAATTGTAATCAATTCTGAATACGTTAAAGAAAATTTAGATGAACTTGTTAAGGATACGGATTTATCTAAATTTATTCTCTAGTAAATTATTTTATTTTAAATTTATTTTTAAGGTAAATATAGAAAGCACCACTTCCACCATCTTCTATTTTTGCATCTGCAGTTTCTATAATCATTTTCATTAAGTTTGTATTCGATTCTACAAATTCTGGGACAGAATACTTTAGTATACTTAAATCTTTTGAAAGGTAGGGATTTTCAGTATTTTTAGATCTTAAGCCTTTACCTGTAATGACTATTATTTTAGTGATACTTTCATCAAAACATCTTTTAATAAACTGCTCTACAGCTTTGTTTGCTTCTTCAATCGTGTAGCCATGGAGGTCTATCTTCTTTATTTTTTCATGCCTTATGTTTTTTTTATTAACAAAATCTTTATTTGGAATTCTTTCTTTATTTTTTATAAAATTTTCCCAATCTTCTTTGTCTTTTTTTAAAATTTCTATAGTTTTTTCACCACCCATATTTTTTTTTACAAAATTTTTACTGGTAGATTTTTTTTTATTTTTTAGGAAGTTTTCCCAGTCTTCTTTGTCTTTATCTGAAATTTTCTTAATCAATTATGTAATAGTATCAATTAATAGCCAGTTGGGATTCACAGATTTTATATCTTTTGAAAAAACCCATGTATCATAAACTGTTTTAATTTTTTCAGCATCTCCTGAAATTATTTTTTTATCTTTATCTTTTATACAAGTTATAATTTCACTAACAAAATCTACTGTAACTTCTAAGTTTTCCTCTTTTTTTTTATGGTTCTTAACCGAAGCTGACTTAATTCCTATAAAGGTTATCTCAGCAAAATGACCTTTATTCTCTCTATCTAAAAGGGCTTCTTTGAATTGATCATGAGTATTTTTACTCAAAAGAGGTTTGCTAGCTATTAACTTATTATCACTATCACTAAAATCGGTAATAATTGTTTCATAAGCAATTCTTGCTCCTTTCAAAAAGTCTTTTTGCGCCTCTTCATCAAAGTTTTCATTGATTGGTTTTGGGTTTTGGTTAGTTTTTATTTTTTGAAATTCTTTTTCAAATTGTGTTGATATTTTTCCTTCGAAACCAGTTTTTTTACCTAGTATTCCTCGTAGACGAAGAAAAATAAAACCTGCGATCATCGCCAAAAGAATAATGTCTATATATTCAAAACTGTAACTCATAAATTAACAATATTTACTATGTTGATTAATTACAACTAGCAATTTAGAATAAAGACAAATGAACACATTTTTATTATTAATTATTAGTATCCCCATTATTGAAATCTATCTATTTATCAAAATGGGATCTCAGATTGGTGCCTTTAATACTATTTTGCTTATTTTTGTTACGGCTTTTTTTGGAGTTATCTATGCAAGGTATGAGGGTTTTAATACTTTAAGGGCTGGAATGTCTCAAATTGTTAAAAATGAACTTCCTGTTTATGAGATTATTTCAGGCGCCGCATTAGCTTTTGCAGCATTACTTTTAATTTTACCAGGATTTGCAACTGACTTTTTAGGATTATTAATTATTTTTCCACCCACAAGAAAATTGATTTTTAAAAAAGTTTCAACTAAACACAAGACACATAATAAAAAACAAGATTTTATTAACGGTGAGTTTGAGGATATAGAAGACGAAAATGATAGAAAACTTTAAAATAATCAGTAGCTTTATTAAAGATATGTCGAGTGAAACTGCTGATGCTCAAACATTTATATTTGTAAAAGATAAAATATCGAAATATCGATTAAATATTGATATTAATTCAAAGGCAGTAAATAGTGGAATTATTGAAGTTAATACAATACTAAAATTTTCTGACCTACCAGAAATTTTAAAAAAATCTCACTTTGAAATTACCTATACATCCATTGTTAAAATTGATGAAAAAGTTTCTGATAAAAAAGAAATGGAAAAAATTATTCTTTGTGATGTTCCAAACAAAATTTATCCAGATTTGGAAAGAATATTTTTAAATTTATTAACTGACTCTGGGTATCCTGGAATAAAATTTGAAAAGAAAATTGATTTTACAAAATTATATAAAGAAAGATCTAATTAAAAAAATTTTTCTTTAAACTACTTTTTAAATATTCTTTATGTAACTTAAGTTCTTCTTCGGAAGGTTTAATAATTTTTTTATAATACTGATTAATATCTTTTGTATTAGATGTCATTTTTTCACTTTCTTCATTTTTAAAATTTAAAGTTGGTTCTTTTTGACCTAAAAGGTTTATGTATACTTTGGCCAATAAATCACAGTCAATAAGTGCGGTATGCTGGGTTCTTTTGGAGTTATCGACCTGGTACCTCCTACATAATGCATCGAGACTTATTGGTGAGCCTGGAAATTTATCTCGCGCCAATGAAAGAGTGTCTATGACATTTTCGTTATTTAATTTTTTCTTGCCTAGTAATGCTAATTCATTATTTAAGTGGGATAGGTCAAATTCAGCATTATGAATTACTAATCTTTTATTTTCTATAAATTTTAAAAACTCATCAACCACATCTGAAAATTTTTTTTGGGTGGATAAAAATTCATCTGAATAACCATGAACCTCAAATGCTTTTTCGGAAACTTTTCTTTCGGGGTTTAAATAACAATGAAATTTGTTTTTTGTCGGTATGAGGTCTTCAAGTTCGATACATCCTATTTCGACAATTCTATGGCCATCCTTAACAAATAAACCTGTTGTTTCTGTGTCTAATATAACTTCTTTCATTTTATAAAATTTCTTTCAAAATCTTTTTTATACTTTTAGTAACAGATTTATTAGTAAAATTATTTTTAATAACGAATTGTGATTTTTTTTTTTTATAGTCAAGTGACAGTTGAATATTTTTGAATTTTTTATATAGCTCTAAGCTAAAGTTTTTTCTTTTTTTTAGCCTTTTGATAATGTCTGTTTTTTTCGATTGGACAAATACCAAGATATCATTTTTTTTATTAATTTTGTTTTCTAACAAAAGAGGAATATCTAAAATCACAATCTTTTGTTTCATATTTTTTTTTAAAAATATGGTCATTTTTTTTCTTATTTCTAAATGAACAATTGCAACAATTTTTTTTAAGTTAAATTTGTTGGCTAATATAGCGTCACAAATTTCATTTTTGTTTACTGGGAATGAAAAAATATATTTGGGTAAAGCTTTTTTCAACTTATTAAAAATTTTTTTATCTCTTTTATATAATTTACTAACCTCAGCATCTGCATTAAATAATGGATAATTGAAATTTTTAGCTACATAACTTTTGCCAGATCCAATGTCTCCTAAAATTCCAATTTTAATCATCAGTCCAATAATCTTATAACTTCATCATCAATTATAGGAGAGATATTTGTCCATATTTTAAAAGCAATTTGCGCTTGCCATAAAAACATCATTTTACCATTCATGGTTTTGTTGCCTCTTAATTTTGCATCTTTAAGAAAATTTGTTTCTTTGGGGTTATAGATTAAGTCGTAAAACAAAACATTTTTATTGTTTTTATAATCTTTAAAATCCAAATCTAAATTTTCATCTTTTATTAATCCAACACTAGTTGTATTTATAACTATATCGCAAATTTTAGGTTTTTTTCCCCAATCAATAATTTCTATATTTTCTTTTTTGCGTTGAAGTGTGGCTATTGATGTATCGCCTAGTTTTTTTAACTCTTCAGCTTTTTTTTTAGTTCTATTAGTAATGTAAATTTTTTTGGCATTATTAATGAAGGCTTCTAAAATTGAAGAAGTAACGCCTCCAGCACCCAAAATAAATATATTTTTATTTCTATATTCTATGTGGCCATCTCTCAAGCTCTCTTTAAAACCTTCAGTATCCGTATTGTACCCATATACTTTATTGCTTCTTCTACACAAAGTATTTACCGATTGTGTCAATAGGGCATCACCCTGAACGTGATCTAATAAGTCTATAATTTCTTTTTTAAAGGGTACTGTAATATTTACACCTTCTATTTTTCCGTTTTTAACCTGATCAACAATGCTTTTTAAATCTTTTTTCTCTACTTTTTTTTTTTCATAAACGCTGTCAATTAATCCATATTTTTTCATCCAATAATTATGAATTAACGGTGATAAAGAATGTCCAATTGGGTTTCCTATAACTAAATATTTTTTCATTAATGATTACTCAAATATTCTTTGATTTTCTTAACTGGAAGGCCCATTATAGTGTCTTTATCTCCTTCTACTTTAGAAAATAAAGATCTACCCTCACCCTCAATTTGATAAACATTGTAAGCGTATAGTGCCTCATCGCTTACTTTGCCAAGATAGCTTATAAGCTCATCCTCTCTCATTTGCTTCATGGTCAAAGATGCTTTGTCTGTGTAATTCCATATCATTGAACCATTTTGAGATATGCACACTGAACTTATCAAGTGATGCGTTTGTCCATTTAAGCTTTGTAGTATTTGTAGGGCCTCATCTCTATTTGTTGGTTTTGAGATTATTTTTCCATGCAGATCTATAACGCTATCAGCTCCAAGAACTAATTTTTCAGCTATCTTTTGACTTACCTTATTTGCCTTTAATTCAGCAAGGTTTTTTGAAATAATTTCTGGAGATGCTTTCTCTTTTAGTAAACTTTCTTTAACACTATCTTCGTCAACGTTTGAGTATTCAACAATACAATTGATTTGATTGTCTTCTAAAATTTTTTTTCTTACTTTGCTTTTTGAGGCTAGTATTATTTCATTAACCATTATTTTTATATATTTCGTGTATTTTAATTATTGAGGCAGCTGTTTCTTCAACTGACTTTCGTGTAACATCAATTGTTGGCCACTTATATTTTAAGAATGTTTTCTTTGCATCTTCGACTTCTTCCTTGATCTTTTGAATATCTGTATAATTGGTATTCTCTCTTTCTTTAAGAGTTATCATTCTATTTTTTCGAATATCTACCAATCTTTCTGCTTCAGTCGTTAGCCCAACAACACATGCCATTCTTGGGTTTTTTTTTAAAGACTCAGGTATAGAATTTTCATTGACCAGGGGGATATTTGAGGTTTTAAAGCCCTTGTTTGCTAAATAAATGGAGGTCGGAGTTTTACTTGTTCTGCTGACACCCAATAATATTAAATCTGATTTGTCTAATTCTTCAACTAGGTTTCCGTCGTCATGATTCATTGTAAATTGGATGGCTTCAATTCTTTCATAATATTCCTCGTTAAGTGCATGTTGACCGCTTGGAACGTGTGACGCTTGTTGGTTTAATAATTTTGAAAAGCTAAGAATTAAATTTCCCAAAACACCAAAACAAGGAATTTTTTTTTCTTCACTCTTGTTTGCTAAAAGTTTTGCGAGGTTGCTGTCGACAATAGTATATAAAATTATAGAATTCTTATTTTTTTTTGCTTCTTCTAAAATTTTAGCAACCTGATTTTCAGTTCGTGTAAAAAAATATGATTTAACATCATACTCAATGTTTTTAAATTGAGCTTTAATTGCTAAAAAGACCCTATCTAGAGTCTCACCAGTGGAGTCAGAAATAAGGTATATTTGATAAGTATTACTCATGTATAAAATGTTGATAATTAAGTATTATTTTTACCATTTTTTATAATAATGACGCTTTTTATTTTTCACTGTAAAACCCTGTTTTTATTAACATTAATAAACACGTGAAGTATTAATATACATTTTATCTAATAAAATTAAATAAAGGCCTAATTTAAACAATATACTAAACTTCTATAAATTATTAATTGTTAATAAATCATGTATAAAATGTGTAAAACAATTAATTACCAATATTCACATACTATATAACTAATACTATAATTAAATATTTACTTATTATTATGACACCTATTCAAGAAACCATAATAAACAAAAAGACAACTAATTCTCCTATATGGTTAATGAGACAAGCAGGTAGGTATCTTCCGGAGTTTAGAGAAATTAGAAAACTAAATCCAAACTTTATCAATTTATGTCTGAATGAAAATTTATCATCAGAAATTACTCTACAACCTTTAAAAAGATTTGAGTTAGATGCAGCGATAATTTTTTCAGATATTTTAATGCTACCATACGGATTAAACCAGAAAATAGAATTTAAAAAAGATTTTGGTCCACAATTAGGTTCTTTAAATTTAGATCAAATATCTAAAATAGATGAAATTGATTTTATAGAAAAATTATATCCAGTTTATAAATCAATTAAAAAAGTAAGTGAAAATAATTTAATTAAAAACAAAAGCTTAATAGGCTTTGTTGGAGCACCGTGGACATTATTAGTTTATATGATTAATAAACATTCACCAAAAAAAGAGTTAATAAAAGATTTTTTTAAGGATGAGTTTTTAATAAACAGGATTTTAATAATTCTAGAAAAGTTTTTGAAACTACATATTGATCAGCAAATAAAAAGTGGTGCGACCGTTATTCAGATTTTTGATAGCTGGGCTGGTTTGTTAGAAGAAAAAGATTTACCCAACTATGTTTATATTCCAACACTAAATTTAGTTGATTATGTAAAATCATTGAACGTACCTGTGATCTGCTTTCCAAGAGGAGTAAAAAATTATAAAAATTATTGTGATATTGTTAAACCTGATGCTGTCAATATCGACTATGATGTAAATCCCGTTTCTATATGTAAAGAGATTAATATACCCGTTCAAGGAGGACTTGATCCAAAGATATTATTAACGGATAAAGAAAATTTAAAAAAAGAAGCAAAAAAATATTTAGATGTATTCAAAGATCACCCGTATATCTTTAATTTAGGTCATGGCGTATTGCCTCAAACTGATCCTAACATGGTGGATTATTTGGTGAAGATGGTAAAAGATTATTAAATTAAAAACTAAAACAATATTTATAAAAACCTATTTATTATGACACAACAGTACACGCACCCTAAAAGAAAAACAAAAGTTGTATTTGTTCAGCTTGGATCACCTTCGGAGCCAACAACTAAAGCTCTAAGAAAATATCTTCGTGCATTTTTAGGAGACCCAAGAGTTGTTGATATAAACCCATGGCTTTGGAAAATAATTTTAAATTTTTTTGTGTTACCTTTCAGGCCACAAAAGTCTGCAAAACTTTATGCAAGAATCTGGGATGGAGAAAGTTTTCCACTGATAACCAACACAAGAGATTTTACAAAAAATGTAAGTGAGGAATTAAAGAAAATTGATCCAGAAGGTTATGTTGAAGTAAATCATGCTTTTCTTTTATCACCTCCGTACGTAAATGAAGTTTACGATGACTGGGAGGATGATTTAAAAAAAGGTATTGGTGCAACAAAACTATTAGTTATACCAATGTTCCCTCAGTACTCAGAGGCTACAATAGCTTCAGGCATAGACGCGTTGGCAAAAGAGCTGTCGAAAAGAGTAAAAATACCAACCTTCGAAGTCATCACGAACTTTCACAGAACTCATGCCTTCATTGATAATTCTGTAAATCAAGTTGACTCAAAATTAAATGAATTAATAAATCAAGGAAAGAAAATCGATAGTTTAGTAATAACCTTTCATGGAATGCAAAAAAGACGAGTTGTCAGTAAGGGTGATGACTACTATAGACATTGCTTCGAAACATTTAATCTTATTACTAATAGCCTAAAAAATATTAAGCCAGAACAGTGCATGATGAGTTTTCAAAGTCGCTTCGGTTCTGAGGAATGGATAACACCTTACACGGAAGATGTAATTAAAAAATTAATTTCTGAAGGTAAGAAAGAAATTGTAATATATTCTCCAAGTTTTGTTGCAGACTGTCTCGAAACCACCGATGAATTAGGTCATGAACTAGTAAATGATGCAAAAGAATGGGGCGGCAATGTCCATCCAGTAGAATGTCTTAATACCAACAAAGACTGGTGTAAAGATTTTGCAAAATACACCTTCATACAAGCAGAGGGCTCAGCACAAGATAAAGAGGATATAGAATACCAAGTTGAAAAAAAATATTATCAGAAAATGCCACAACAAATAATGAATAAAAAATAGTAACAATTAAAATGTCTGGTTCTTTAATAATTTACTCAAGCACAGATGGTCAAACAAAAATTATTTGTGAAAAAATAAAAAACTTTTCAAAAAATAGTGAATCTATAAAATTAATCTCTTTAGAAGAAGCACATGATTTTAATCTTCAGTCTTATGAAGATATTATAATTGGAGCAAGCATCAGGTATGGGAAGCATAATAAAAATTTATATAAATTTATTTCTTCAAACAAAGAAACACTTGAAAAAAAAAGAAGCGCTTTCTTTTCGGTAAATGTTGTTGCAAGAAAACCAGAAAAAAATACTCCAGAAACAAACCCTTATATAAAAAAATTTTTAAAAATTTCAAATTGGAAACCTGATAAGCTAGGTGTGTTTGCTGGCAAAGTTAATTATCCAAATTATGGTTTTTTTGATAAATATATTATTAGACTTATAATGTTTATAACTAAAGGCCCAACAGACACCTCAAAGTCTTTTGAGTTTACTGACTGGTCTAAAGTAGAGGATTTTGCTAGAGAACTAAGTTTAAGCTCTTAAATACCCTATAAAATGCTTATTTTATTGAGTTTTAAAGAGCACCGAGATCTAAGCTTGTAATAGTTTAAAGAGTATATATATTTATCTCATCTTACAAAAATTTTAACCCCCCCCTACTCATGAATATACAAGAACTTAAACTGAAATCATCTGAACAATTAATTACACAAGCAGAAGAGCTTGGTATTGAAAATGCTAGCACCCTTAGAAAACAAGAAATTTTATTTGCTATATTAAAAAAGGTTGCAGAAAAAGAAGAAATTACTGGTGCGGGAGTTTTACAATTATTACAAGATGGGTTTGGTTTTTTAAGAGCAATGGAATCAAATTATTTACCTGGTCCAGATGATGTTTATGTTAGTCCAAGCCAAATTAGAAAATTTGGTTTACGAACAGGAGATACAGTCGAAGGGCCTGTAAGAGCACCAAAAGAAGGTGAAAGATATTTTGCATTATTGCAAGTTATGAAAATAAATTTTGAAGAACCTGAAAAGGCTCGTCATAAAATAGCGTTTGATAACTTAACTCCACTTTACCCAGACAAACAAATGGTGATGGAAGTTGAGACAACCAAGATTGAAAAAAAACCAGATTTAACTCCAAGGCTAATTGATCTTGTAAGCCCAATTGGAAAAGGTCAAAGATCAATAATCATCTCTCCTCCTAAAGCTGGTAAAACAATGATCTTACAAAGCATTGCAAATTCAATTGCTAAAAACTATCCAGAAAGTTACTTGATGGTTTTATTAATTGATGAAAGACCAGAAGAGGTAACCGACATGAAAAGAACTGTTAAGGGAGAAGTTATTAGTTCTACATTTGATGAGCCTGCTTCAAGACACGTTGCTGTTGCCGAGATGGTAATAGAAAAAGCAAAAAGATTAACCGAACATAAAAAAGATGTTGTAATTTTATTAGACTCAATAACTAGATTGGGTAGAGCTTACAATGCTGTTATACCAAGCTCTGGAAAAGTTTTAACAGGTGGTGTTGATGCAAATGCACTACAAAGACCAAAAAGATTTTTTGGAGCAGCAAGAAATATTGAAGAAGGTGGATCTTTAACAATTATCTCAACTGCCTTGATCGATACTGGATCGAGAATGGATGAAGTTATTTTTGAAGAATTTAAAGGAACCGGAAATAGTGAAACTGTTCTTGATAGAAAAATCGCAGAAAAAAGAATTTACCCCGCAATAGACATCACCAAATCTGGAACAAGAAGAGAAGAATTACTTTTTGATAAAGATGATCTTTCAAAAATGAATGTATTAAGAAGAATCATTAACCCAATGGGAACCATGGACGCCATTGAATTTATTAATTCAAAACTCAAAGAAACAAAAAGTAATGCAGATTTCTTTAGCTCGATGAATAAACCTGCTTAATTAATATAACCAAGTTCTTCCATTTCTTTTTTGAACTTACTCTCTATTTCCCTAACTATTTTTTCATCCAAGTGATCTCTCCAATTTCCAATTTTTCCCTTAGCAAAAAAAGGAATAATATTTCCATCAGAATCTTTAGAGCCTTCTTTAAAAAGACCTTTATTTTCCATACTCTTCATATTTTCAAAAGACGAAGTTTTTATACAATTTTTGATTTTATTTTCATCAATTGATAGTTTTGTAAATTTACCAATGAAAAGCAGAGTTTTTTTTATTTCACTTTCTTTATTATTTATTAAGTCTTCATATTTTATTAACAAAGTATTTTTTTTATTCTTTGACCATGAATTGTAGTGATCAGACCAAGATCCTAAAAAAGTGCTAACTGCTTTTCCATTATAATTATTAATAAGATCCATATGTCGATTAAACATATTATCTTTAATTTCATTGTGGCTCTTATTATAATACCTAGAAGCTGAAACAATAATGTCTCTTGGATCTCTCACTATATAAATAGTACCAACGGTATTTTTGCTATCGGTAAAAGCATTCCCATCAATTTTACATAAAGCGTTATGTGTCTTAAGAAATTTTAACTTTTTATTCTGATTTAACTCTTCTTGTGCCTTAATCCAGTATTTACTTATTTCTTTAACCTTTGCGTAATTAGAGGTGAATTTTTCAAAAAAAATACCTGCGGGAAAATTACTTATGTGATGAAGTTGGTTAAAATCTACATTCCCCTTTTCGTTAAAAATTAGCGAGACTAAAATAGATCTTAATAGTGTGTTTCCACTTTTTGGGTATGATGCGAGCCAAATAATCATTATTTTTTTATAAGCTATATTTTATATTAACTATTAATTTTTAATTAAATATCATAATATTAAAATCTTAATTATATGACAATTTATGCTCTTTCTACCGGTCCAGGAATTTCTGGAATAGCAATAGTAAGAGTATCTGGAACAGAAGCTAGCCTGGTGGTGAAAAAGTTAACTGGTAGGAGCGTCCCTACCCCTAGATTAGCCACAATGAGAAAAATCAATAAAATCAACAGTTCTGAGCTAATTGATGAAGGTATAATACTGTGGTTTCCTGGGCCTGAGAGCTACACAGGAGAGGATCTAGTAGAATTCCATATTCATGGAAGTAAAGCGGTGATCGACGCTCTACACAATTCTATTTCGAAAGTTGAAGATTGTCGTTTAGCTGAACCTGGAGAATTTACAAAGTTAGCTTTTCAAAATGGAAAAATAAATTTACTTAAAGCAGAGAGTATCGCTGATTTAATTTCAGCTGAAACTGAAATTCAAAGACAACAAGCAATAAAAATAATGAACGGCAAGTCCGCTAACAAATTTAATGAGTTAAGAGAAAAACTTTTAAAAATTTTATCACATGTCGAGGCTAAGATTGATTTTCCTGACGAGGATTTACCAGAAAATATTTTCAAAAATATAAAAAAAAATTCAAATGAAGTTTGTTTAGATATGAAAAAAATTTTAGAAGATCAAAGAGTCGGAGAGCGAATTAGAGAAGGTTTTAAAATTGCAATTATAGGACCAACGAATGCAGGAAAATCCAGCTTGTTAAATCATTTATCAAATCGAGACGCGGCAATTGTTTCAGAAATAGCTGGAACAACTAGAGATGTAATCGAAACACACTTAAATATCGATGGTTATCCAGTTGTAGTTTCTGATACCGCAGGAATTAGAGAATCAAAAAATGAAATTGAAAAAAAAGGAATAAAATTAGCACTTAAAAATGCTGAGGATGCCGACTTAAAACTAATTGTTATAGAAGCCAAAAGCGTTGATTTTAATGACGTTTTGAAGGAATTAATGAATGAAAATGCAATTCTAGTAATTAACAAATCTGATCTTTTAAGAGAAGATTTAAGCCCAGAAATAAAAACTTTTGAGCATGTTTTAATTTCAGTAAAAAATAATCTCAATATAGAAGATTTAATTTTTAAAATTAAAAATAAATTAAAAAATAAATTTATAACCAATGAAGATATTTTCATTACCCGTGAAAGACACAGGCAACATCTAGAGCAAAGTTTAAATTATTTAAAAAACTTTGAAGAAAAAAATGAAGCAGAAGATTTTGATAAAGCAGCTGAAGATCTTCGCTTAGCAACCAGACATTTGGGTATGATAGTTGGAAAAGTAGACGTTGAAGAGATATTAGGTAGTATTTTCAACGATTTTTGTATCGGTAAATAAGTTCATTTTTACTGATGTTTTGAGCTAATTTATATCATTATCGTTGGTATATATGACTAATATGCAATTTTTATACATAAATATTCTGTTTAATTATTTTAAAGAGATTATTTTAAATAATACTAGCTGCTTGTAAATATTCATATCAGTTATAAATTTAAGTTATGAAAAATGATCTATCATTTGAAGTAGTAGTTATTGGAGGAGGTCACGCAGGCTGCGAAGCTGCAGCAGCTTCTGCTCGCCTTGGAGTTAACACAGCTCTGTTTACCCACAAAATTGAAACTATAGGGGAGATGTCTTGTAACCCAGCCATAGGAGGTCTTGGCAAAGGTCATCTTGTTAGAGAGATAGATTCACTTGATGGTGTGATGGGTGAGGTAGCAGATAAGTCAGGAATACAATTTAGATTATTAAACAGAAGTAGAGGGCCAGCAGTACAAGGACCACGAACTCAATCAGATAGATCCTTATATCGTAAATATATGCAAGAAAAATTGCTAAACTACTGTAATTTAAGCGTTTTTGCAGATCCTGTAGTGAAATTTATTTTTGATAAAAACACCATAAGTAGTTTTGAAACTAAATCTGGTAAAAAGATTTTATGCAGTAAGCTAATCTTAACAACAGGTACTTTTTTAAATGGTTTAATTCACATTGGCAATGAGAGAACACCAGCTGGAAGGTTTGACGAAAAGCCTTCAACAGGTTTAAGTGAGCAACTCGAAAAATACGATTTCAAAATTGGAAGACTTAAGACGGGTACACCACCAAGGTTGGACGCAAGAACAATTAAGTATGAAAATTTAGAAGAACAGTTTGCAGACGATGACCCTTACTTTTTTTCTTTCCTAACTAAAAAAAATTTTAATAAACAGGTTTCATGTCGTATGACTTACACGAATGAAAAAGTTCATAAAATAATACAAAGGAATTTAAAAAGAAGTGCCATGTATTCAGGAAGTATTCAAGGTGTGGGACCAAGATATTGTCCCTCAATAGAAGATAAGATAGTAAAGTTTGCTGACAAGGATCGACATCAGATATATTTAGAGCCTGAGGGACTAAATGACCATACAATATACCCAAATGGAATATCAACATCTTTGCCTGAAGAGGTACAACAAGAAATATGTAACAATATCAATGGTTTGGAAAATGTAAAGATAATTAGACCAGGTTACGCTATAGAATATGACTATATTGACCCCAGGGAATTATTTTTAACCCTTGAAACAAAAAAAATACAGAATCTTTACCTTGCTGGACAGATAAATGGGACCACTGGATATGAGGAAGCTGCAGCCCAAGGATTGATCGCAGGTATAAATGCTGCATTATCTTTTAAGAAAGAGGAACCATTTATTTTAGATAGATCGGATGCTTATATTGGAGTTATGATTGATGATTTAGTTACAAAAGGGGTTGCTGAACCATATCGTATGTTTACTTCAAGAGCTGAATATAGATTAAGTTTAAGAGCAGATAATGCCGACCAAAGATTAACAAACAAGGGTATTGAGATTGGCCTGATCTTTAAAAAAAGAGAAGATATTTTTAAAGAAAAAGAATTAAAACTTCAAATAATAAATAAAAAAATGTCAGAATCATCAATATCTCCAAGTAGAATAAAGAATTTTGATATAAAAATTGCTAAAGATGGAGTCTTAAGAAAATCCAATGAGATATTAACCCAAAAAGGTGTTGATATGGAAAAAATAAGAGAAATTTGGCCTGATATACCTTTTTTCGATAAGAAAATAGATGAACAAATAGAAATAAATGCACATTACAGAGGATATCTTAAGAAACAAAAAGCAGATATATTGGCATTCAAAAGAGATGAAAATTTAATTATACCAGATAAAGTTAACTACGACGATCTTTCTGGGCTTTCAAATGAGGTAAAAGACAAGTTTAAACTAATAAAACCAAAAACGATGGGTCAAGCACTACGTATAGACGGAATCACTCCAGCTGCTGTATATATTTTGTTGTCACATGTAAAAAGAAAGTCTATTAAGCTTATAGCTTAATGGACGATTACTTACAAAAATATTCACTACTAAAAGACCAAAATGTTTCACGTGAAACATTGCTAGAGTTTGAAGTATTTATTTCAATGCTTAAACAAAAAAATGAAGAAATTAACATAATTAGCAAGGAAACAGCTAAAGATGAGATAATTAGAAAACGGCATATTATAGATTCAGCACAAATAATTGATTTTATTGATTTAAATAGTAAAGTAATAACTGATATTGGTTCAGGTGGAGGAATGCCTGGGATAATTATATCGATTATGGCTAAAAAATTGAATAATTCAGCAAAGATCCATTTATACGAAAAAAGTCACCATAAGAGCAATTTTTTAAGAAAAGTCTCTAGAGAATTAAAATTAAATACAGAAGTCATGCAAAAGAATATTTTTGAGGCACAAAATTTAGAGTCAGGTACAATAATGGCAAGGGCCTTTAAACCTTTGCCAGTAGTTTTAGATTTAGTTTACAAAAATTTTAGTAATTATAAAAATTTAATTCTGTTTATGGGAAAAAATGGTGAAAAGATTTTGGAAGATACTTTAAAAAATTGGGAGTTTAATTTTGAAAAGAAAAAAAGTATTACAAGTGAAGATTCATTTTTATTAAATATAAAAAATATTAAAAAAAAAGTTAAATATTAGAATGCAAATTATTTCAGTAATAAATCAAAAGGGTGGGGTTGGAAAAACAACAACTGTGATCAATCTTGCGGCTGGATTAGCTCAACTGGAAAAAAAAGTTTTAGTAATTGATCTTGATCCTCAAGGAAATGCCACAACTGGACTTGGTTTATCAAATTTAGAAAATTCTAGTGACACAATTTATGGTGTATTGAATGGAACTAGATCAATAGGAGAGGTGATTAAAAAAACCAATTTCAAAAATTTAGATATTATTACCTCTAATGTTGATTTGTCTGGACTGGAAGTAGAAACAGCTAGCGATAATGAAAGAGCCTTTATATTAAAAGTTAAATTAGCCCCATATTTAAATGATTCTAGAGGATCATATGATTATATACTTATAGACTGTCCACCATCACTAAGTCTGCTTACAGTCATGGCCTTAGTATCCTCCAACTCTCTTGTGGTTCCTTTACAGACAGAATTCTTTGCTTTAGAGGGTCTGACACAGTTAATGAAAACTATAGAAAGAATAAAAGTTAATTTAAATCCTGAATTAAATATCAGGGGAATACTTTTGACCATGTATGACAAGAGAAATAAACTTTCAGCACAAGTCGAAAAAGAAGCAAGAGATTATTTCAAAGAAAAAGTTTATCATACCATTATACCAAGAAACGTTAGGCTGTCAGAAGCACCATCTCATGGTGTGCCAGTTTTAACTTATGACAAGACATGTCCTGGAAGTAAATCATATTTTAATTTTACAGATGAATTTATTAATCAAGAACAAATAACAGGGAGTGCAGCATAATGGATACAAACAAAATTAAGAAAGGTTTGGGTAGAGGGCTGTCATCACTAATTGGAGAAACAAAAATAGAAATAAATATTAATAAATTATCTATCAGCGATTTAGTAAGCAATAAATTTCAACCCAGAAAATTATTTGATGAAGAAAGCTTGCAGGATTTATCAAACTCAATAAAAGAAAGAGGAATTATCCAGCCAATTATTGTTAGAAAATCTAGTAATCATAATTCAAAATATGAAATAATTGCAGGTGAGAGAAGGTGGCTTGCGGCACAAAAAGCAGGACTACATGAGGTGCCTGTGGTAATTACTAATGTTGATGATTTAAAATCCTTAGAATTTGCTATTGTTGAAAATGTTCAAAGAAGTGATTTAAACTCAATTGAAGAAGCCCGTGGTTATCATCGTCTTATTGAAGAATTTTCTTATGATCAGGAAAAAGTAGCTAAATTCATTGGAAAAAGTCGGAGCCATATAGCTAATTTTATAAGGTTATTAAGTTTACCAGAGACAGTTTTAAAACTAATTGAAACAAAGAAATTATCACCAGGTCATGCTAAAATTTTAGTTGGATTAGGTAACGCAGAATTTGTTGCAAATAAAATAATTGAAAAGAACCTTTCAGTTAGACAAGCAGAAAATTTTGTTAAAATTTTTAAGACCAAAAAGCATTCACTTAAAAAATCAAAAGATGCAAATTTACAAGCCCTAGAACTATCAGTAACTGAAAAAATAGGTTTAAACGTTTATATTACAGATAAGAAAAATAATACTGGATCTTTAGTTTTTGAATATAAAAATTTAGATCAATTAAATAAGATTATTGAAATTATAAAGTCTAGCTATTAATTGGCGAAGATTTTTGAATAATAAAATCTGACAAAATATTAATTGAATTATTAGAATTTTTTTTTATTAAGAGTTCGATCTCATTTGTTTGAAACACTAGATCCTCTGCATCTTTGTAAGACCAGTTTCGTATTTGTTGTTTTATAATTTCTTTTTCTTTCCAAAAGATAGGTGGTTTAAAACTTGAAATTGTGCTTTCCAAATTTTTTGTTTTTTTAAACTCCCCACATAACTTAACCAACCTTTTTATCTTTATTAGAAATGTCCTAATTATCAAAATGCAGTCTTCTGGTGAATAATTATTTTCATTCAATATATTAACAGTTCTCTTTTTATTTTTAGCTAAACAATGATCTACAAGTTCTGAAACATTGTAATTTTCTGCAAGATTAGTGAGTTTTAGAAGGTCTTTTAAATCAATTTTAGTTTTACCCGTCATAAAATTTCCTATTTTTTCTAGTTCATTCTTTAAATTTTGTCTGTCACCTCTAGATCTTTCAGCAATTAAATTTATAGATTGTTGTGATATAGGAATTTTTTTCTCTCTAAAAAAACTACTTATGATACCAGATAGTGTTTGATTATTGTCTTCATAAAAAGGCACACAAACTGTTTTTTTATTCTTTTCAAATAATGATCTAATTTTTGATTTTTTTTCAAGAGTTTTTGTATTTAGGATTATTACCAAGCCACTAATCTCTTTTTCAATTAATTCCTCAATTATATCTTTTAACTTATCTGTGACCCTATTTATTATAATTAATTTTTCACTTTCAAAAAAAGATCCTGATAAAATATTATTAAAAAAATCTTCTTGATTTTTTAAAATTTCATTTTCTTCGTAATGATATATATTCTCTGAATAATTTTTTTTAAAAATTTTTTCTATTATTTCATTTTTAAGACCTTCGTTTTGCCCATAAAAAAGAAAAAAATAATTTTCTTTTATGTTTTCACTTTTTAATTCAAATGATTTTTTTATCATTGTGGTCTAATAATATACAAAAATTATAAATTCTTCAGCAATTTTATTAATTAAATTTTGCTCGATATTTTTTTGGTATTGAGATTGGTCAAATTTATTTTCCATACTGTTGTATGTAAATGTTTTATTAAAATTCTTCTCTTTAATTTTATCTTTATTTCTTTCTAATACAGCTTGAATATCAAATGTTACTCTATAAAGAGATGGATTACCGAGACCATCCCTTGCAACAATATCAATTGATTTTTTACTATTTAAAATAATAGTATATGGAATTTTATTTATTACATTTTTTTCAATTTGAATTTGAGAAGATATTGTTTTTCCTATTCTCTCATTACCTTCTAATTTTATTTCTTTTATAAAAAAATCAATATTATCTTTTTTTAAATAAATAGATTGGTAGCCACAGTTGGTCAAAAATATAAATATTACAAATAAAATTATTTTTTTTAACATTATTTCACTATAAGGTTAATTAATCTGTTTTTAACAAAGATAGTTTTTATTAAAGTTTTGTCATCTATATATTTTTTAAACTCAACAGATTTTTTAATTTTTTCTAATAAACTTTTTTCATCAGCATCAGTCATTATTTCTAAAACTCCCCTTTTTTTGCCATTTATCTGAATAACAATATTTTTTTTATCATCTTTAAGATATTTATTGTCTACATCTGGCCAAGACAAATCCTTTATTTGACCAAAATCATTTAAACATTCGTATGCCAGGTGCGGAACTATCGGAATCATAACTCTTAGTATTTTAACATAATTTTCAATTAGATTATCACTATTATCAACCTTGTTAAAAAAGCTATATATTTCATGCAAATTAGCAATAATTACATTGTAACTAAATTTATTTAGATTTGTATTCATTTTGTTGATTGTCTGATTTACAAAAATATCTATGGCATCCTTAGTGCCATCTGCTTTGTTAAGCTCCAATTTTTTGTTAGTCTTAAGTTTAATTTTTTGATGTAAGTTCCAAAATTTTTGAATAAATTTATATGATGCAATCATACCTTCTTCAGACCATTGAACATCTTTCTCAGGAGGACTATCCGATAAGATAAATAGTCTAACAGCATCTGCACCATAATTTTCGATCATTCTTTGTGGATCAATCGTATTTTTTTTAGATTTAGACATTGACTCGGTTGGTCCCACAATAATTTTTTCAGATGGTATATTCTTATTAAAATAATTTTCTCCATCTTCAGAGATCACTTCATCAGGGTTCAGCCAATTATTATTTTTATCTTTATATGTCTCATGACATACCATGCCTTGAGTAAATAGACCCTTAAATGGTTCCATGATATCTATTTTGTCATTTTTATAGCTTAGAGCTCTCATAAAAAATCTTGAATATAAAAGGTGCAATATTGCGTGCTCAACACCGCCTATGTATTGATCAACAGGCATCCAGTACTTAACCTCCTCATAATCAAAGCCATAGCCCTTATTATTTGGAGAGCAAAATCTTAAAAAATACCAAGAAGAATCTACAAATGTATCAAGTGTATCTGTTTCTAAGTTACATTCTTCACCATTAATATTAATTTTTTTCCACTCATGCTGTTGGTCCAGTGGATTACCTTTAGTATTTAAATTAATATTTTCAGGAAGTTTAATAGGTAAGTATTTTTCTGGAACTTTTAAAACTTCATTATTTTCATTATAAGCCATTGGTATAGGACAACCCCAATATCTTTGTCTAGAAATTCCCCAATCTTTCAACCTAAAATTAATTTTTTTTTTACCAACCTTCTTTTCTTCAAGAATTTCAATTGTTTTTAAAACTGATTCATTAGGTGCAGCTAAATCATTTAAAAATTTAGAATTAAAAATTATTCCAGCACCAGTATAAGCTTTATCTTTAATTTCAAAACTACCAATTTCATCAGTAGGCCTTACAACTGGAGTGACATTAAGATTGTATTTAAGTGCAAAATCTAAATCTCTTTGATCGTGCGCTGGGCAACCAAATACAGCACCAAAACCATAATCCATTAGAACAAAGTTAGCAAAATAAACAGGCACTTTTATATTTTGATCTAGAGGGTTAATAGCAACTAAATTAGTTTTAAAGCCAATTTTATCTGCTTGAGCAATAGATTCTTCGGTAGTTCCTGTCCTTGAACATTTTTCCTTAAAAGTAATAAATTCTTTATCATCTTGATAAAATTTAGCTATAGGGTGATCTGCCGAAACTGCTAAAAAAGAAAAACCAAACAAAGTGTCCGGACGTGTAGTAAAACATGAAATATTTTTAACCTCAGGATTTCCTTCAATTTGAAAATTAACCTCACACCCAAAAGACTTACCAATCCAATTTTTTTGCATTATTTTTACTTTGTTAGGCCAATCTTTAAGCTCATCTAAACCAGAAAGTAATTCATCTGAAAATTTCGAAATATTAAAAAACCATTGGTTTAGTTTTTTTCTTTCCACAAAAGCACCAGACCTCCAACCTTTACCATCTATAACTTGCTCGTTAGCTAAAACAGTTTGATCAACAGGATCCCAATTAACATAATTTTCTTTTCTATAAACTAATCCTTTATCATATAAATCAAGAAAAAATTTTTGTTGATGAATGTAATAGTCAGAAGAACAGGTAGATATTTCTCTATCCCAATCAATCGAGAGTCCTAGTTTTTTTAACTGGTCCCTCATAATTGAAATATTTTTTTCAGTCCAAGCTTTTGGATCAAGATTATTTTGTCTAGCCGCATTTTCTGCTGGCATACCAAAAGAATCCCACCCCATAGGGTGTAACACATTATAACCTTGTAGCATTTTGTAACGGGCTAAAACATCACCTATTGTATAATTTCTTACATGACCCATATGAATCTTTCCTGAAGGGTAAGGAAACATTTCTAAACAATAAAATTTTTTTTTATTCTTATTTACTTTTGAAGCAAATAAATTTGTATCATCCCAAACCTTTTGCCATTTAGATTCAGTTTTTTTAAAATTATATCTTTCCATACAAAATGAAGATTAAAATTTTTTACAATTAAATTTCAATAACTAATTTTTTTTGACTAGAGCAGCCTTTTCTAATTGGCTAGCTTTCCTTAGTATTGCAGTTTTTAATTCGTCTCTGATATTACCATTAAGGTTAGTAGCTTGACAGTTTTCGAATGCTTTACAATTTTTCTTGTAGACAATTACCTTTATTGCATCAGACCTAATTTCATTTGAAAGAAATTTAATAGTTATTTTAATAGACTCATTTTTTCCATCATCGCCATACCAATCAGTAATCAAGATACCACCACTGTAACTTGCATTTGTGATTGGAGCAAAATCTAAAATATCTAAACTTGCTCGCCAAAGAGGGTTAGAAGAAGCAAACTGAAATACACCACCTGCTGCTTTATTGCCGCCAAATAATTTAATACCCTTTCCCTCAGCCATATTTTTTTTAACACGATCCTTTACATTGACAGGGTTGTCTTTAATTGGTGAATTTTTGTAAATAGAACATGAATTAACAGTTAGTAAAATTAAGGTTAGGTAAAATGCTCTACTAACAAGTTTTGAAATACGTTTCATAATTATTGTTTCTTATCATTAAAATACTAAGTTATTTAACAAATTAAGACAAAATTTGTGATATTTTTGTCACTAGTAGAATAAATTCCAGGAAAAAGAAGATAAATTAGAGAATTGAGGGTTTTATTTGCTAAAACAGGATCAATTATTAATAATTAATAAATAACAAAAGGAAAAATATGAATAACTTAAAAAAAGTTGGTCTTACAGCGTTAGCTGGATCACTAGCTATGTTTTCTGCTCATGCTGGAGAAATGTCTATTTCTGGTTCTGCAGAAGCAACATACACGTCTAACAGTGGATCAGACAACACAACTGCTTCTAAGGGTCTGTCTGGTAACCCATTTGGTTTATCTCATGATATCGACATTACTGGTTCAGGAGAATTAGACAATGGTTGGACTTACAAAGTAAATACTGATTTTGCAGGTCAAGATATGGGTGCAGACAGTACTACACTTATGATGGATATGGGATCTTTAGGAACAGTTGGTATTGACCAAGGTTCAGGAGCATTCGGTATTGGTACTTTAGAAAATGACGTTCCAACTGCTTATGAAGAAGCGGATCACAGTGTTGGTACATTAGCTCATGGTATTGATGCAAATGGTGTTGCAGGAAATGCAGTTGGTTACAAAAATACATTTTCGGGTGTTGGTGTAAGTATTGAGTATCTTGCAGATACTGGTGCATCAGTTGTACAAGCAGGTAGTGTTTCAGGTACAAGTAGTGGATCTGATTTGAACTATGCACTAACATACGCAATGGATAACGGTATGA
Organism: uncultured Candidatus Pelagibacter sp.; assembly: GCA_905616455.1. The sequence continues at coordinate 27,501 of CAJQSW010000005.1, forward strand.
CGTTAGCTTACGGTGCATCTGATACAGATCTACCTTACGAAGCAGCAGGCGATACTTCAGAGCAAGTAGCATCTGTTAACTACGTAATGGGAGCAGTATCAGTTGGTGTATCAAAGTCTGAGCAAAAAAGTCTTGGTATTTTAAGTCAACAAAATACTCACTACGGTATTGCATTTAACGTAAATGACAGTTTGTCACTTTCGTACTCAGTAAACAATGCTGAAGACAAAGGTACAGGTAATGCTGCTAACCCATCTGAAGAAGAGAATAAAGGTATAATGGCCGCTTATTCAATCGGTGGAGCTTCAGTGAGATTAGCTCTTAACAGTGCTGACAATGTTGGTGGTGTTTCATCTTCTAGTGCAGATAATATGGAACTTAGTTTAGCATTAGCTTTCTAATTTAAATATTACTTAAATTTATTAAAACGGCCTTATTTAATTATAAGGCCGTTTTTTTTTACTTTAAATTATTAAATAATTTACTTAGATCTTTCTCATGTTTTTTGTAGGAGTTAATAGAACCCTTATATAAAGGAAGTCTAACTTGTGAGACACTTAAAGTTCTTACAGCATTCTTATTATCATTAAAATTTAGACAATTTTCTTCAAAATTTAAATCACAATAATTGAGCATCTTATTTATATTGAATTTTGGATCTTCGATTAAATTTTCATAATCAATGTTTAAAATAGTATCTTTCAAAGTTAAATTCCAAAATTTCATTAATTTGTTATAAGAATTATAAAACATAGATAAATCATCCATATCATCAGCAAAATTTATATTTTCAAATAACTGTTTAAAACATGAATAACAGGTATCTTTAGGACTTCTCTTAACATGAATTATTTTTGCTTTTGGAAATAGTATTTTGATAAAGCCAATCCAAAAAAAATTAAAAGGGTTCTTATCTAAGATATAATTTTGATTACTTGAATAAGAGGAAATTTTATCAATATAAGAGTTGGTTATTTCACTAAGAACAGAAAAAGAGCTATCTATTGAGTGTATTTTATCAAATTCTTTTAAAAATAATTTATTTAAAAAAGGCAACTCCCCAGCACCAAAAATTGCACTATGAGAGGAAAGAATTTGTTCAATTAGTGAAGTACCAGATCGAGGCATTCCAACAACAAAGATTATTTTTTTATCATTTTTATAAGGCTTAACTTTGGAATAATTAATATTTTTAAACAAAGATTGAATTTTCCTCATTAAATCTATGTCTTTATTCACATCATATTTTGTAAGTTTTTTTCTTAAGAAATTTCCAGATATAATGTGGTCAATAAATTTTTTAGGCTTACCAATGTCATTATAAGCTTTTGCCAATCCAAAATGAAGAAAAATTGCATTTGGTTGGGCAATCTTACTATTATTTAAACCTTCTTTCATCTTTATGAAATGAGGGTCGTGCTCTTTATATTTTTTTAACGTTGAAACAAGTTTATCAGCAGCAGAAAAATCAGGTTTAATTTCCAAAGTAATTTGTGCATGTTTTATAGCCAAGTCTTTTATATTAAGAGTAAGATAGGTTGTAGCCAAATTAAAGTGAGCCAAATATACATTTGGATTTAAAGATATAGCCCTATTAAATAACTCAATTGCACCCTCCGAATCTTGCATAAGTACTTTAAGGTTTCCATAGCCTACAAGAGAATTAATGTAGCCAGGGGATATTTTTAATGCCCTCTCGTAGTAGCTTTTAGCTAAATTATAATTGCTGATTTTCTTATGGGAATTTCCCAAATTATTTAATGCAGCAATATTGTTAGGTAATAATTTTATAGATGACTCAAAATTAATAATAGCATTTTCAATATCACCAGTTTGAATAAAAGCAGAACCAATTAAATTTTTTAGATATGAATTTTTAGGATATATTTTTAGTAATGCATTTGTTTTCTGAATAACTTTATTATAATGACCATCATTAAAATGTTTTAAAATTATTTTAACTTGATCTTGAATCATATAAGTTTTTTATAGAAGAAATGCTTGCAATTCCATAACATTTTGTTAATTGGATTTTTTTATAGTTCGCATTATTTACACCTCCTAATGCGATAACTTTCTGTTTTGTTAAATTTTTTAAATATATAAATCTATAAAGTCCCAAAAATTTTATATTTTTTTTAGTTTTAAATATTGGAGATAAAAAAACAATGTCTACATTTTGATTATTTTTTATAATAATCTCTTTCAAATTATGAGCCGAACCAATTAATCTAAAATTGATTCTTTTAGAATAAGAAATGTGATTATAGCTGTTATTAAAAGAAGGTATATAAGCTCCATCAAGACCAAGATTAAAAGCAAGTTTAATTTCATTAGCTAAATAAAATTTTCTATTTGTTTTTCTACAAAAATTTTTAATTTTTTTAATTAAATCAACATCTGCTTTTTTTTCATAATTTCGATAGATTAGAGATATTTTAAGGTTAAGTTTAATTAAATCAGCTTCTTTAAATTTATCAATAAAGTGATAAGTTTCATTAAAATTTTTATGCATATGATAATTAATAAATTAAACGTTATAGATAATGAAATTCAACTAAAAATTAAAGAGTTAAATATTTTAAAGCTTGTACCAAAAGTTATAGCTGTAAGTAAAACATTTGGAATGAGTGAAATTTTGCCACTAATTAATCATGGCCATGTTCACTTTGGAGAAAATAAAGTTCAAGAATCACTAGAAAAGTGGACCGATATAAAGAATGACTTTAAACATATCAAGCTCCATATGCTTGGAAAAATCCAAACGAATAAAGCAAAATATGTTGTTGATCTATTTGACTATATTCATTCACTAGACAATAGAAAATTAGCTGAAAAAATTTCTGTAGAACAAGAAAAGAAGAAAAAAAGGTTAAAAATATTCATACAAGTTAATATTGCTAACGAAGACCAAAAGGCAGGCGTTTCTTTAGAAGATCTCGATGATTTTTATCATTATTGTATTAAGAAATTAAAATTAGATATTGTTGGCTTAATGTGCCTTCCACCAAACAAAAAAAGGCCAGACATGTATTTTAAAAAAATGAGTGAGTTAAGAGATATATTGGGAGTAGAAGATTTAAGTATGGGAATGTCGGGAGATTATTTAGAAGCTATAAAATATGGTTCTACGTTTGTAAGAATAGGGTCTAAAATATTTGGACAAAGATATTAACCAATATTTATTTTGGTTTTTTGATTTATTAATTTTAACAAAATTTCAAAATCTTTCCTTTTAAGAGCTATACATCCAGCCGTAGGTTTGTAATCGTCTGTTAAATGTATAAAAATTGCACTTCCTTTATAGGGAATTTTTTTTTCATTATGACTGATTGTAATTAAATAGTCATATATATGATCTGTTCTGTAAAATTTTTCCTTATACGTCTTATTAATTGCATGAATCTCCTCATTATATTTTTTATGATTTGGATCATCACACCAAGCCATTTTTTTTGTAATAACCTTTTTTTTGATCTTACATTTTGGAACATCAATTCTATCTTTTCGAAAATATAATTTTTTTAAACTAAAAAGACCCTTTGGTGTTGAATAGTCACCTTCTTTTTTATTAATTTTTAAACCATTTATACCTACACAACACTTAAAATTAAAATCATCAATTATAAGGGTGTTTTTATTTTTTACATGAATTATCATATATTTTATTAAAATGATTAAGCAAAATATTTTTATTATTAACTATAATTTACTATATGAAATCTTAGAAGAGATTAAAGAAAATTTACCATTTGATATTATAAAACATGAAAATGAAGAAGATTTTATCAAAGCAAATCATTCAAATCTTGAAAATCTTTTAATAGTTTCAAAATCTACTAATAAATTATTAGTAGATAAAAATCTAAGTCAAAAAAATTTCTTAGTTTTAAATAATTTTCCTTTAGTGCTTAGTAAGTTAATTGAGTTAATTAATATTCAACTAATTAAGTTAAAATTTAATTACCAATCTAAGGTTATTATAAATGGCTATGAATTGGATTTAAATTCTAAGTTCTTTTGTAAAAATAATATGCTTTTAAAATTAACTGAAAAAGAAATAGAAATAATTTTATATCTAAGTAAAAATAAAACCAAACATACGATTTTAGATCTACAAAAAAATATTTGGGGATATTCACCAAACATGGAAACACACACAGTTGAAACACATATTTATAGGTTGCGCAAAAAAATAAGTAATAAATTTAACGACACAAAATTTATTTTAGGTCATCAGAATGGTTATTTTATTGATAAAAATGATATTAATTTAGCCTAGCGCCAATTTTTTGAATTATTCTAGAAGACATTTCAGTCCCCTTTTCTAGACTCTCTTTTATCGAATAATCATTAATATAGCCATGAAGAAAGCCTGATGCAAATAAATCTCCTGCACCAGTTAAATCAAGTATTTTCAAATTCTTTTTGCTATCACATTCGACAACCTCACCCATGATAATTGCAACACTTCCAAGCTTTCCACGAGTAATAATTAGGGATTTTCCTAATTGTTTTCCAAACGCAATAACTTCAGTAAAGTTTGTTGTATTTATTAGAGACTTAATCTCTTGTTCATTTGCAAAAGTAATATCTAGTTTATTTCTAACCAAATCTAAAAAGCTATCTTTATGTCTTTCAACACAAAATTGATCTGATAAAGACATAGCAGTTTTATTTGCAAACAACATTGCTTTATTAAATGCTAATTTTGGCTCACCCTCATCCCACAAATATCCCTCTAGTAATATCATCTCACTTTTCTTAATAACATCTTCAACAATGTCTTTTTCACTAATTTTTCCTGCAATGCCTAAGAATGTAACCATTGTCCTTTCAGAGTCGGGTGTAATTAGGATAAGACATGTTCCAGTTGGAATAACCTCCTCCTTCTTATTGTAAAAATATTTTACTTTTTCTTTCGTCAAACTTTGTTCATATTTTTCACCTAATTCATCTTTATTGACCTTACCAATAAAAGAAACATCATTTCCTAATTGAGCCAATCCAACTATAGAGTTTGCAACAGATCCCCCAGCTATTGTTTGTTCAATTTTTAAATTAGATAAAATCTTTTTAAATTCAACCTCATCTACTAATTTCATTGTACTTTTTGTAAGATTATTTTCTGATAAAAAATTTTCTTCAACTTTACAAATAACATCAACAATTGCATTACCTATTCCTAAGATTTTCATATTAAGCTTTCTTAATTATAATTGGACTTTTCCGATTAGGATAACAAGTCGTGCAAATTTTACAAGTCAATCCATAGCACTCTCTTGCTTTACAGAATTCTCTTCCATAATATATTATTTGTAAATGTAGTTTACTCCAAATTTTTTTTGGAAATACTCTTTTTAAATCTTTTTCAGTTTGAACAACATTCTTACCATTTGTTAACCCCCATCTTTGAGCTAGCCTATGTATGTGAGTATCAACAGCAAACGCTGGTATTCCAAAGCCTTGAGACATCACTACGCTTGCTGTTTTATGACCCACACCAGGTAGATTTTCTAGTTCTTCAAACGTCTTTGGGACTTTACCAGCATGTTTATCTAGTAGTTGTTTTGACATTAAATAAATGCTCTTAGCTTTAATTCTAAAAATTCCTATACGATTTATTAATTTTTCAATTTTTTTTCTACCTAACTTTACAAAGTGTTCAGGTTTATTGTATTTTGGATATATATCCTTTGTAACGTTGTTTACACTTAAGTCTGTACACTGCGCTGACAACAGAACAGACATCAATAGAGTAAACTTACTTGTATGGTCTAAAGGAATAAGAGTTGTAGGGTAAATTTTATTTAAAATTGTAAGTATTTTTTTTGCTTTTTCTTTTTCATTCATTATTTAAAATTTAATAAATCTCTCATTGAATAAAGTCCAGGTTTTTTTCCTGTAAGCCACTTGGCTGCTGTTAAAGCACCGTCTGAGTAAAGAGCTCTATCAAATGCTTCATGGTTTAGTTTTATCACCTCTTTACCACTAGAGAATGTTACTTCATGTTCTCCAATAATCTCACCTTTTCTAATTGAATTAAAATTAATTTTCCCTCCGTATGGAAAAGTTTTTTTATTTAAAAACTTTTTACCAATCAAACTATAAAGATTTTTATTTTTACCGTCCGCAATACCCTTTCCAAGCATCAAAGCAGTTCCCGAAGGGTAATCCTTCTTGTGCCTATGATGAACCTCAAATATTTTACTTAAGTAGTCATCATTTAATGATTTAGATGCTATCTCTGTTAAATACATTAACAAATTAACACCCAAACTCATATTACCAGCTTTTAGTATAGGAATTTTTCTTGAAAATTTTTTAATTAAAGCTTCTTCTTTTTGAGAAAATCCAGTTGTTCCAATGACCACTCTTTTTTTAAGTTTTGATGCAATTTTAAGTATATCTAGAGTACATTTTGGAACCGTAAAATCCACTATCACATCAGCTTTTTTAAAAGCTAGCTCTGTATTTAAATCAAGACTAATACCAGCTATTTTCTTATTTATACGCTTGTTTTCTGTGAGAGTTACTAGTTTAAAATTTTTATTAGATTTTGAAGACTTAATAAGTTGCTGACCCATTCTTCCAAGACATCCAGAAATTGCTAAATTAATTTTCTTCATCAGGAAAATATTAGCCTTTTTTGGTTAATTAGTCTTTTAGTTTTTCCAAAAACTTTTAGCCTTTTGGAAGAACTTTTTAATACTTGGGTTTGATTTCTCATTTTCAATTTCTCTAAATTTTTCAAGTAATTCTTTTTGTGCCTTATTAAGTGAAATAGGAACTTCAGTATTCACCTGAACATAAAGGTCACCATTTCCACTACCACGCATATAGGGCATACCTTTACCCTTTAGCCTAAATTGCTTACCATTTTGAGTTCCATCCGGTATTTTAATTTTTGCTCTTCCACCATCAATTGTTGGTATTTCAATTGTAGTACCTAGCGCTGCATCTGCTATTGAAATTGGGAATTCAAAAAATAAATTTTCATCTGATCTTTTAAAAAGATCATGAGAATAAACATTAACAAATAAATATAAATCTCCGCTAGCCGCACCTTTAGTACCAGCTTCGCCTTTGCCAGCTAATCTTATTCTTGTCCCATCATCAACACCCTTAGGTATAGTTACAGATATTTTTTTTGAAGCCTGTTTGTTACCTTGACCGTTACAGTCACCACATGGATGGGTAATTTCTTCACCTGTTCCTTGACATTGAGGACAAGTTTGTTGAACAGTAAAAAAACCCTGACTAGATCTTACTTTGCCATTACCTCCACAAACCGTACATTTATCTGGTGAATGACCAGGCTTGGACCCATTTCCTTTGCAAGTAGTACATTTTTCTGTTGTTGAAAATTTTATATCTTGTTTCTTGCCCTCATAAGCTTCTTCAAGTGTGATTGATAAATCATATCTCAAATCAGAACCTCTGCTATTAGCACTTCTTCTTCCTCCAGATCTTCCACTACCACCAAAATCTCCAAAAAAATCTTCAAAAATATCTGAAAAATCAGCTCCACCAAAACCACCACCTTGTCTTCCACTACCACCTCCTTCAAAAGCAGCATGGCCAAAGTTATCATAGTTTTGTTTTTTCTCTTGATCAGAAAGAATCCCGTACGCTTCGCCAGCTTCTTTAAACTTATCTTCAGAAGCTTTGTCACCAGGGTTTTTATCAGGGTGATGTTTAACTGCTAGTTTTCTATATGCAGATTTTAACTCTTCAGGGCTTGCATTTTTGCTAACACCTAAGACGTCATAAAAATCTCTTTTAGCCATAAGTTACTTTAAGATGATAGTTGTTTTAAGTCTTAAGCGCTTTTTTCTTTATCTTCTTCTTTTTTATCTTCTTTACCTTCTTCTTCTTTACCTTCTTCTTTTACTTCTTCAAAGTCCGCATCAACTACATTATCGTCTTTATTTCCTTCACCATCTTTGGATGAATCCGGTTTCTTTTCTTGAGATTTATAAATCGCTTCACCTAGTTTCATAGAAGCTTGAACTAAAGTTTCTGTTTTTTTTTTAATATCTTCAATATCAGTCCCTTTAATTGATTCTTTTAAGGCAGATGAAGCATCTTCTATTGCTTTCTTTTCTGCATCTGAAACTTTAGCACCATGTTCTTTTAAGTTTTTTTCTGTTGAATGAATTAGAGTATCAGCCTGATTCCTTGCATCTACCGATTCTCTTTTCTTTTTATCTTCATCTTTATTTGCTTCTGCATCCTTAACCATTTTTTCAATTTCTTCGTCACTTAAACCACCTGAAGCTTGGATTTGAATTTTTTGTTCTTTCCCAGTTCCTTTATCTTTTGCAGAAACACTAACAATTCCATTTGCGTCAATATCAAAAGTTACTTCAATTTGAGGTATTCCTCTTGCAGCTGGTGCAATACCAACTAATTCAAAATTTCCCAACATTTTATTATCAGAGGCCATTTCTCTTTCACCTTGAAGGACTCTTATCGATACAGCAGGCTGATTATCATCCGCTGTAGAAAAAACTTGGCTTTTTTTTGTAGGAATTGTTGTATTTTTTTCAATTAGTTTTGTTGAAACTCCACCTAGTGTTTCAATTCCAAGTGACAAGGGTGTTACATCTAAAAGAAGTACGTCTTTAACATCACCCTGAAGAACACCAGCTTGAATTGCAGCACCCATTGCAACAACTTCATCTGGGTTTACACTTTTATTCGGCTCTTTTCCAAAAAAGTTTTTAACTTCAGCTAAAACCCTTGGCATTCTTGTCATACCACCAACCATTACAACTTCGTCTATTTCATTTGCAGTAAGACCCGCATCTTTAAGTGCAGTTTTACAAGGTGGTAATGTTCTAGAAACCAAGTCTTCAACCAAAGCTTCCAATTTTGCTCTAGTCATTTTTAAATTAATGTGTTTTGGTCCTGTTTTATCTGCAGTTATAAATGGTAAATTGACATCTGTTTGTTCAGCAGAAGAAAGTTCAATTTTTGCTTTTTCTGCAGCTTCTTTCAGTCTTTGAAGGGCTAGTTTGTCAGTTCTTAAATCTATACCGTTATCTTTTTTAAACTCTCCAATTAAATAATCAACAATTGTGTTATCAAAATCTTCTCCACCCAGAAATGTATCACCATTAGTAGATTTAACTTCAAATACACCATCACCCAATTCAAGAATAGATACATCAAAAGTACCACCACCTAAATCGTATACAGCAATTTTTTTATTTTCTTTTTTCTTATCTAAACCATATGCTAGAGAGGCTGCGGTAGGTTCATTTATAATTCTTAAAACTTCTAATCCTGCGATTTTACCAGCATCTTTTGTAGCTTGTCTTTGAGCATCATTAAAGTAAGCAGGAACAGTTATTACAGCTTTGGTTACTTCTTGTCCTAAATATTTTTCAGCTGTTTCTTTCATTTTTATTAAAATAAATGCTGATATTTGTGAAGGAGAATATTTTTCACCATTAGCTTCAATCCAGGCATCACCTTTTTCTGAATTAACTATTTTAAAAGGAGCTGCTGCAATGTCTTTTTTTACAGTAGGATCCTCAAAATTTCTTCCAATTAATCTTTTTACAGCAAATATAGTATTTTCAGGATTAGTTACTGCTTGTCTTTTAGCAGGCTGTCCAACAAGTTTTTCTCCATCCTCAGTAAAAGCAACTACCGAAGGAGTTGTTCTTGCACCTTCTGCATTTTCTAAAACCTTCGGCTGACTCCCCTCCATAATAGATACACATGAATTTGTTGTTCCTAAATCTATTCCTATAATTTTGCTCATAATTTAAATCCTACCCTTCATATAAGTGTTAATTTTTAATCTACAAGTTCCGAATAACATTATAAATTATCTGAATTCTCTTTATTTTCCTCACTTTTTTCTTCTTTATTTTCAATTTTCTTTGAAACACCCACTAGAGAAGGTCTAAGTAACCTATCCTTCATCATAAAGCCTTTTTGAATTTCTTGAATAATTGTGCCAGGTTCTTTTTGATCATCATCAATTTCGATCATTGCTTGATGAAAATTTGGATCAAGTTTTTTTCCAATAGAATCTAAAGGTGTAATACCATTTTTTGATAAAATAGAAACCATGTCTTTATTTATAATTTCAAAGTGTTCCAAAGTTTTTTTTAAAGCCTCTGAATTTTTTAATCCCTCATCATTCTCTAATATTTGTTTTGATCTTTCCAAGTTATCGATTAGGCTCAAAGTTTCTTTTGCAAAAGTAAAACCCCCGTAATTAAAAGCATCTTCTCTTTCTTTTTCAAACCTTCTTCTCTGGTTTTCCATTTCAGCAAAAGCTCTAGCTAATTTGTCTTCCAGTTCTAAAATTTTTTCCTCAGAAGTAATTTCTTTTGGCAGTTCGTTATTTTCAGAAGCTTCAGGCTGAGAGTCATTATTTAACACCTCTGCTTTAATCTCTTCAGCTTCGTTATTTTGATTTAAAGAATTATTGTTTTGATCTTCTTCCATTGAGACTTATATGGTATGAAATTTGATAATTGCTAGATGTTAAAAAAAAAAATTAAAAAAATATTAGTAGGTACAAATAATAGTGGAAAATTAAGAGAAATTAGGGGTTTATTACCCAAAAACCTAGAGATTTACTCTACATCTGACTTTAAAATTAAAAGTCCAATTGAAAATGGGAAAACTTTTGAGGAAAACTCTTTAATTAAAGCTAGACATTTTTCTAAAAAATCAAAAATGATTTGCTTATCGGATGACTCAGGCTTGGAGATTGATATTTTAGGTGGAGCACCAGGAATCTATTCAGCTAGATGGGGCGGTAAAACAGGAGACTTTGTTAAAGCAATGAATAGAGTTTTTAAAGAATTAGATAAAAAAAATAAAAATTGGAAAATTGAAAAAATTAAAGCTAGATTTATTTGTGCTTTAACTATTTATGGACCTAATCAGAAACCTATAAGTTCTCTAGGTAAAATTGAAGGACACATCTCACCCTTTATTAAAGGAGAAAATGGATTTGGTTATGATCCTATTTTTATACCTCAAGGAAAAAAAATTACTTTTGGAGAGATGAAAGCGACCCAAAAATATAAGATAGATCATAGATTTAAAGCTTTTAAAAAAATTAAAAAATTTCTTTGAACTGATTATTTTCGACTTTATAAAAATTAAGAACATGATTAATCTTATTATTTTTTATTTCAAAAATTCCAATTTTTCCTTTAAATAAAGTTTTTTTAGTAAATATCTTTTCGTCCACAATAGAGTTATTTTGAAGTATTAAATAATAAACTAGCCCAACTAAATCAAAACTCAAAAAAGATAATTGATTTGGATATTGATTAAATTTTTGAAAATATTCTGTTGAAAAATTTTCATAATTCTTTTTATTTATAGAGGGAAAATAAAGAGGTTGTACACTAGCTTCTTCAAGAAGAGACTTATCAAACCATTGATTGAGGGTTATGAAATACTTCTGTTTAGGAGATATATCGGTATATAATAAAGAAGTTGTAACACTTTTTAAACTTTCATCAAAATCTGCAATTATTACAGAGTCAAAATTTACACTGCCAAGGGTATCTCTTTTATTTAATTTTTCAATTAATCGTTCTTTGTTACCTTGATTTGAATTTTCTAGTCTGACTATCTCATCTTGAAGATTTTGTTTTCTTATATCGTACTGTGTAATTTTCTCAATTTGTTGAGTAAGTTTAGTAGGGTCAGTATTGTAAATATAGTTTTTTATTATTCTTATTTTAGAAACAGAAATAGCTTTTTTAATTTCATTTTTATAATTTACCTTTGGTGTTAAGAAAATTGTTTTTTTTATCTCATTTAATTCTAAAAACTTTTTAATGGTGTTTAATTGAGAGGTAGCATTAATACCAGCATTAATAATATTTTTTGAATAATTATCATTTTTGTTTGTTAATGATAAAAAAGTTATGCCAGATAACTCATTAAGATAAATTAAATTTTCATTAAAGACTGGACCAATAATGATTTTTATATCTAGTTTGGCTAACTCCTTTGCTGCCATTAAGGTGCTTTCAGGATTTGATTGAGTGTCTTTAGGAATAATTTCAATTAATGAGTTATTTATTTTATTAATAGCTAGTCGTGTAGATTTAATTATAGATTGACCGATTTCAGAATTTTTACCTGTTAATGGAACAAGTAAGCCAATCTTAATTTTTCCACCATCTATGATTTCTGCTTTAGAAACTGAAAAAGTTAAAGCTAAAAGTAATATAATTTTGATAATTTTCATCATTTTAATGTTATTATTATAGCGATTATATTGTGATGATTCTACACACTGAAAATAAAAATAATAAAGTGAAAAGTGGCCTTTATATTGTTGCTACTCCAATTGGAAATTTAAGTGATATTACTTTAAGAGCCCTAGATGTCTTAAAAAAATCAGATTATATACTATGTGAAGATACTCGTACTTCAAAAAATCTATTAGATAGGTATGAAGTTAGATCAAAGCTAATTTCAAATCATAAATTTAACGAAAAAAAAAATCTATCAAAAATAATAGATATCTTAAAATCAGACTGTGTTGTGTCGTTAATTTCTGATGCTGGAACTCCCTCAGTTTCTGACCCTGGAGCAATATTAATTAATGAGTGTGTAGTAAATGATATTAATATTTATCCAATATCTGGTGCATCAGCTGTTTCAGCTGCAGTTTCCATCAGTGGCTTCAATGAAAAATACTTTTTCTATGGATTCTTTCCAGAAAAAAATAATAAGCTAAAGGAAGATTTTGAAAGATTAGAAAACCTAAATAGTTGTATTGTTTTTTTCATTTCTCCACGAAAATTTAACAAATCTATAAAAGACATTAAGTTTTATTTTTCTGGTAGAAAAATTTTGATATGTAGAGAAATGACAAAATTTTATGAGGAATATATTAGATCAGATATTGATGACCTTGAACCTTTTAAACCCGATCCAAAAGGAGAACTAACCATTGTTATTTCTGAAAAAGCCAAGGAAAAAAACTCTTCGATAATTTTAAAAGAATCTGATAAAAAAAACATTCAAAAAATGATTAAAAAGCTAAGCATAAAAGACATTACTAATTTAATTAGTCAAAATTCAAACGTACCAAAAAAAGAAATTTATAATTACTGTCTAAGGTTAAAAAATGAAAAATAGAATTCTTTTAATAAGTTTAATTTTTTTGATATTTACAGGATGTGTAGGAGTAAGTTCAAAAGGTATTTTTGGGTCTGGTGTTAGCATTGCTTTTGATCCAAGATCTTTAGGAACTCAAATAGATGACTCTGTAATGCAAAAAAATTTATCTGCAAGAATGATTCTAAGAGATAAAAGTTATTTACTATCAGTTAGCACAAATGTTTTAGATGGTAGAATTTTTTTAACAGGAAAAGTGAAAAATCCAGAAGAAAAACTTCAACTCACCAAATTAGCTTGGGAAACTAGAGGAGTTAGATCTGTTAAAAATGATATTAAAATAAAAGAAAAATTTAGTTTTCAACAATCAGCCAAAGATTTATTAATAACCTCACAATTGAGAACAGCTATGATATTTAATAAAGAAATTAAGGCAACCAATTACCAGATAGATACTTATAAAAAAAAAGTATTTATTTATGGAATTTCCTTAACGGTAGATGAGAGAAAAGAAGTGATAAATGAAGCTAAAGAAATACTTGATGTTAAAGAAGTTATAGCAAGCATTTCTTTGGTTGAAGACCTGAGAATTCAAAAGAATTAATTTTTTTTATAATCGATTACATCAGAAGAGTAGGCGGCAACAGAAGCCAAATTAATTATCTCTGATGTAGAGGATCTTAAAGGTGCTATTTCGATCGGCTGACCCAATCCAATTAGTAGTGGTCCAATTACCTTTGTATCACCTAAGCTTTTCATCATTTTATATGATATAGCAGCACTATGCTGTCCTGGCATTATTAAGATATTTGCATTTCCAACAATACTAGAAAAAGGATAAAGCTCTTTATATTCATCATTTAGAGCAACATCTGGTTGCATATCTCCATCAAAATCAAAGTCTACATTTTTACTTTTTAAAATCTCAACTGCTTTTTTAATATGTTTTGTTCTACTTGTAAGTGGCTGACCAAAAGTTGAATGGGAAACAAAAGCAACTTTTGGAACAAAACCAAACATTTTAACTACTCTTGCAGCAGATATGGCTATTTCAGCAAGCTCTTCTGAGCTTGGATATTCGTTAACACTAGTATCTCCAACAAAAATAGTTTTCCCCTTTGCAACAACCATATTTAAACCAAACATAATCTCTCCTGGTCTAGCATCTACAACTTGCGTAACCTTTTCAAAAGATGCTCCAAATCTTCTTGTGTTTCCAGTAACAGCACCATCTGCATCACCGCACGCTACCATACAAGATGCCCATATAACCCTATCATTTCTAACTAACCTATCGCAGTCTCTTTCCAAAAGACCCTGTTCTCTTTGCATTTTTTTAAATAAAAAATTTACGTACTTTCCTCTTTTTTCAGAGTCTTGAGAATTTATTACTTCAATATCAAAGTTTTCATTGTAACCAATTTCTTTTATTCTTTCTTTAATTTTTTCTTTTTTACCAATCAAAATTGGAATTCCTAATTTAGAATTTTTAAATGCTATTGCAGCTTTAAGAGTATTTTCGTCTTCACCATCTGCAAAAACAATTCTTTTTTGATTTTTTTTGATATAAGAATTAATACCCTGCATGATTGTAACAGATGGATTAAGTCTTTGTTTAAGTTGTTCTTTATAAACTTCAAAATCTTTAATATTTTTTTTTGCAACACCACTATCCATGGCAGCTTTTGCAACAGCAGCAGGAATTACACTAATTAACCTTGGGTCAAAAGTGGATGGAATAATATAATTTTTCCCATATTTAGGACGATCACCACCCATTGCTGCAACAACTTCATCTGGTACATCTTCTCTTGCAAGTTTTGCTATTGCGTTTGCAGCAGCTACTTTCATCTCTTCATTAATTGTAGTTGCCCTGACATCTAAAGCTCCTCTGAAGATATATGGAAAACCAATTAAGTTATTTACTTGATTGGGATAATCAGACCTTCCTGTTGCTATAATAGCGTCATTTCTAACTTCCATTATTTCTTCAGGAGTTATTTCTGGATCTGGATTAGCACAAGCAAAAATTATTGGATTTTTAGCCATAGTTTTTACCAATTCTTTTTTCAAAGCACCTTTTGCCGATAATCCTAGAAACACATCAGCCCCACTGATAGCGTCTTTTAAAGTTCTATTTTTTGTATCAATCGCATGAGCAGATTTCCATTGATCCATACCCTCTGTTCTTCCTCTATAGATCACCCCTTTACGATCTAGCATTGTTACATTCTCATTAGGTACACCACTATTCTTAAATAAATTTGTACAAGCGATCGCAGAAGCACCAGCTCCGTTAACAACAACTTTAATATTTTTTATTGATTTACCAGTTATATCCAAAGCATTGAGTAATGCCGCAGTAGTTATTATTGCTGTACCATGTTGATCATCATGAAAAACTGGAATATCTAAAATTTCTTTTAATTTTTCTTCAATAACAAAACAATCTGGAGCAGCTATATCTTCTAAATTAATTCCACCAAAGCTACAGGCAAAGTTTTTTATACTATTAATAATTTCGTGGGCATCTTGTGAATCAATTTCTAAATCTATAGAATCTATATCTGCAAACCTTTTAAACAAAACTGCTTTACCTTCCATCACAGGTTTTGAAGCTAATGCACCTAAATTACCCATACCTAAAATTGCAGAGCCATTACTTATCACAGCAACCAGATTTCCTTTAGAAGTGTAATCGTAGGCAGTTTCTGGATTGTCATAAATAGCCTGAACAGGAACAGCAACACCTGGAGAATAAGCTAGAGCTAAATCTCTTTTGGTTGTCATTGGCTTTGAAGAATTTATCTCAATTTTTCCAGGCTTATTTAAGCTATGAAATTCTAAAGCTTCTTTATCCGTATAATGCTCTATTTTAGTTTTTTTCATTTATGTTAATTAGATATACAAATGCAGCAAATTTAAGACTACTATGATTTATGAACCTTATTAAGTCAACAGGCACATTTAGTTTCTTTACTATAATTAGTAGATTGCTAGGCTATGTAAGAGACATACTAATAGCAGTATTTCTTGGGGCAGGTCCTTTAGCAGATGCTTTCTTTGTGGCATTTAGGATTCCCAATACATTTAGAAGACTATTTTCAGAAGGAACATTTAATGCAGCATTCGTACCCAGCTATTCATCATTATTAAATAATAAAAAAGAATCTAAAAAATTTGCAAATAGTGTATTCAGTTTACTTACTATAGGGCTATTTTTTTTAGTTCTTATTATTGAAATCTTGATGCCGTTATTCATCTTTTTAATTGCACCAGGGTTTGATAGTGATTACCAAAAGATGGAGTTAGTAACAACCTTAACAAGAATCACTTTCCCTTTTTTAATATTCATTAGTTTAGCATCTTTTTTTTCTGCCATTTTAAATTCACATAATAAATTTGCTATAGCTTCGGCTACACCTATTATTTTAAATATTCTTTTAATTGGAGTGTTGTTTTTTGGGAAAATTTTGAACGATCAGTTAGTATATTATCTATCTTACGCGGTTACCATATCAGGAATATTACAATTTACATTTTTATATTTTTTTGTAAAAAAATATTTTTCACCTAAATTTAAACTACACATTAAGATTGGTAATAAAGTTAAAATTTTTTTTAAAAAATTACTTCCTAGTATTTTTTCTTCGGGTGTTACACAAATAAATATTTTAATAGGAACAATTATTGCATCTTTTCAAGCTAATGCAGTATCTTATCTTTATTATGCAGATAGAATTTATCAAATAAATCTTGCAATTGCAGGAATTGCAATAGGTACAGTGATACTTCCTCAACTTTCTAAGTATATTCAGAGTAATAAAAGAGAAAAAATAAATTCAATTCAAAATAAGGCCCTAGAGCTGAGTTTGTTTTTAAGCATTCCAGCAGCAATAGCATTACTTATTGCATCTGAAGAAATTATATCTTCTTTATTTGGATATGGTTCTTTCGATGAATTAAGTGTTAAAAATTCAGCAAAAGCTTTATTTTATTTTGCGATTGGATTGCCAGCATTTTCTCTTATTAAAGTTTTTTCAGCCTTTTTTTTTGCAAGACACAATACAAGGATACCCTTTTATATTTCTCTAACATCCGTTTTGCTGAACATTTTTATTAGCGTTATTTTTTTTAAAGAAGTCGGGTTCATAATTAT
Organism: uncultured Candidatus Pelagibacter sp.; assembly: GCA_905616455.1. The sequence goes on from CAJQSW010000005.1 coordinate 44,779, forward strand.
ACCAATAGCAACCACTATATCATCTTGGTTTAATGCCATTTTATTATTTACTTTTTTAAAGATAAAAAACTTATTCAGTTTTAACTTAGTTTTTATAAATCGATTTATTAAAATTTTAATATCTTCGATATTAATGGGAATATTTTTTTACTATTTAATTCATTTTTTTAATGACAAGTTTATCTATCAAGAGAGTACCAAAGGTATCTACCTAGTTAGTACAGTTATATTGGGTTTAATGTTTTATCTTTCGATTGCAATTTTAATCAAGGCTTTTAAAAGAAGTGATATTAATTTAAACTACTAACATGAGTAAAAAAATTTTTTCAGGAGTTCAACCAACAGGAAACCTTCATCTTGGAAACTATCTTGGAGCGATTAAAAATTTTGTAGAACTTCAGAATGAAAAAGAAAATCAATGCATTTTTTGTGTTGTAGACCTTCATGCAATAACAGTTAAACAGGACCCTAAAGAATTAAAAAGAAATATAAGGGAAACTGCGGCCACATTTATTGCATGTGGAATTGATCCAGAGCAAAGTATAATTTTCAATCAATCTATGGTTTCAGCGCATTCAGAAGCTGCATGGATTTTAAGTTGTGTTTCAAGAATAGGTTGGCTTAATAGAATGACACAATTTAAAGAAAAAGCTGGAAAAGACAAAGAAAAAGCCAGCATTGGTCTCTATTCATACCCAGTTTTAATGGCTGCAGATATTTTGCTTTATGATGCAACCCATGTTCCAGTTGGAGACGATCAAAAACAACATTTAGAACTTTGCAGAGATATTGCACAAAAGTTTAATAATGATTTTGAAGCCACAGATTTTTTAAAAGTACCAGAACCATTAATTCAAAAACAATTTTCTAGAATAATGAGTCTTAAAGACGGAATAAAAAAAATGAGTAAGTCAGATCCATCAGATTTAAGTAGGATTAATCTTACTGATAATAAAGATCAAATACTTAATAAAATAAAAAAAGCTAAAACAGACCCATTACCTTTGCCTGGAGAAGTTAAAAACTTGTCCAAGAGACCGGAAGCAGAAAATTTATTAGGAATTTATTCAAGTTTAAAAAACCAAAACTTAGAATATTCTATAGGTGAATTTGAAGGAAAAAACTTTTCTGAATTTAAAGAAAAATTATCAGAAGTTCTAGCTGAAAAAATTGAACCAATTTCAAAAGAAATTAAAAAATTATTAAATGATGAAAAATACCTAGATGCAATTTTATTAGAAGGATCTATCAAAGCAGACAAAATTGCATCAAAAAAAATCAAAGAAATTAAAGAATTAGTGGGTTTTTAATTAAATATATTAATTAGTTTAAATTTCGATATTTATCCTTATATATAACCGTATGTTCGTTCAAACAGAAGTAACACCAAACCCCAATTCACTTAAGTTTTTACCTGGAAAAAATGTTTCTAATAGTGGCTCTTTTGAAGTAACAAAAAAAGAAGACACAAACAGCGAATTAGTAAGAAATCTTTTGTCCATTAATGGAGTAACGGGTATATTTTTAGGACAAGATTTTTTATCTGTAAATAAGAAAGAAGAAGTAACTTGGGAAGAGATCAAGCACATAGTAATTGCTTTAATTAATGATTTTTATGCAACGGGAAAAGAATTTGTTATTGCAAATGAATTATTTGAGGAAAAAAAAGAAGAATTTAATGAAATTGAAAAAAAAATTATAAGTATTTTAGAGACAAAAATTAGACCTGCAGTTGCTAAAGATGGTGGTGATATAAAATTTAAAGAGTTTAAAGATGGTATTGTTAAAGTAGAATTACAAGGAAGTTGTTCTGGTTGCCCAAGCTCAACAATGACCCTTAAGCAGGGTGTTCAAAATCTTTTGTGTCACTATTTGCCTGAAGTAAAAGAAGTTATAGCGATATAATTATGAAAACAAAAAAATTTTCAACTGTTAAAGTAATAAAATATTTACAGCAAAAAGGTTTTAAAATAAGTAGAAAAAAAAATAAAAAGAACGAAAGTAATATTGGAACGATATCCAGGACTTTTTTATCAAGCTTAATGATTATTTCATTTTTTTCTGTTACACCGCTAGTTGTTGACTTTACAAAAGAGAGGATTATCCTTTCTAAAGATTATGAAAGTAATTCAAAAAATAAATTAAAAACCTTACTAGAAAATCAAAATCCAAAATTAAAAAATGATGTAAATAAAACTTTTTTATTTGAAGATATATTAACTTTTGACGAACAGCCTACTGATACAGTTAGGCTTAGTGCGACGACAATTGAAGAGTTGTTCAAGTCAACTAATTATAATTTAAAAGATGTAAGAAAAAATAAATTGGTTAAACCAATTTCATTAACATTGTTGCCAAATGAGATTAAAAAAATAGAAAATATAAATAAAAGAAAAGATTTTTTCATTCAAATCATTTTGCCACTAGTAATTAAAGAAAACAATAATATTAGATTAGATAGAAAAAAGCTTTTTAGCATTCTAAATAAAAGCAAAAATACAAAAAATGAAAAAATTTGGTTAAATTCAAAATTCAAACTGTATGGCGTAGTAAACAGAGACTTATCAACATTAAAGATTAGAATGGATGAAGTTCCAGTTTCTATGGCTATTGCGCAGGCAGCAAAAGAAACAGGATGGGGTACATCAAGGTTTGCGCAAGAAGGTAATGCATTATTTGGTCAATGGACTTGGTCTGGTGAAGGAATAAAACCTTTGGGTGCAGATAATGGTAGCACACATAAGGTAATGAAATTTAAGATACTACAAGCATCTGTCAGAGCGTATCAAAGAAATTTGAATACTCACTCTTCCTACAAAAATTTTAGAGGCGCTAGAGCTGAATTGAGGGATAAAGGAAAAAAATTAGATAGTATAATTCTTACTGAACACTTAGATAAATATGCAGAAACAGGTGAAGAATATGTCAGAGTTTTACAACAAATTATAAAACAAAATAATTTAGCAGATTTTGATGATGCAAAGTTATTGCCTTTAAGTACAGACTTGCAGAGTTTAATTTAATTTTGTTCAACAGAGAATTGGACTCCAAACCATCTCCATACTCCATCATCATTAAGTGAACAGTTTACTCTTCCTCTCCTGAAATTAAATTTCTCTCTAAAATTTAATTTTAATATATTTTGACTAAAATCAATATTAGATTTCTCCCACTTATTACCTTCATCAGAAAAACAATTTATATTATTTAGGTTTTTTTGCTCTTCAAAAAATTCCACTTGAAATTTGGGGGGATTGTTACTATTTGTTAGATATTTTTCAATAGGGTATAAAATTTTATATTGTAATGGATTAAGATTAATTAAAAATTCAAATCTTTTTAGATCACCATATTTTTCATTAATTGGAAACCTTGGTAATTCATAGCGATTTTTATTAATATCAATTACACCAGAGTGTTGACCAAAAGAAAATTTAAAATTTTTGGAAATATATTCTTTTATAAATGTACTATATTCTCCAAAAGGGTAAGAAAAAAAAATAGGATTATATCCTAGCTTCTGTTTAAAGATTGAGGATGAAGTATCAATATCAGTTATAAATTCGTCATTTTTAAGATCTACTAGATAATTATGTGTGTGGGAGTGATTGCCTATATATACCGTACTCTCTATCTCCAATTCTTTAATTTGATTCCAAGTCATGTATCCATTTTTCCCAACAGATGAGGTTGAAACAAAAAGAATAAAGGGAATTTGTTTTTCCTTTAAATATGGCCAAGCGATCTCATAAAACGAAGAAAACGCATCATCTATAGTGATAAGTATTTTTTTCTCTATTTTTGCAGAGTGAAAATTTTTTTCTAGATTAATAGGGTCATAAAAATTGTATTTAAAATTTTTAATGATTTCGATTTGTTGTTTAAAAATATCCATTTGGATGTTGGTTGAGGGGTATTTATTTTCATCAAATCTATGATACATTAATGAAAGAATACCTCTATCATCAGAAAAATATTTAATATTACTTTCTTCTGCCCTAGAGTTAGAACTAAATAGTAATATTATAATGAATAAATTAATAGTAGATGCTGCAAGAGATAAAATTTTTTTAACAGTCATTATTGGTGAGAATATTTATACTTGTAGTCATGAAAATAGTAAAATAAATTTTGAAAAATTAATGGTTTTAATTAACAAATTTTTAAAAGACAACAAAAGTTCTTTAGACAACATAAGTGCCATTTACGTTAATAGAGGACCCGGTAGTTTTGCTGGCATTAGAAACTCCTTATCAACAGTTAAAGCTTTGTTTTTAACTAAAAAAATTGATTATTATTGCTTCAGTTTTGAAGATTTTAATGAATCTGAGACTGTTAAATATGTAGATGTGCCGCAGTTGTGTGAGATATATAAAATAAAAAAGAATTTGATTAATCCTATTTATTTAAGTTAAAATTAACTATGTCAGAAAATATTGAACAAAAGTGTTTAGCTAAAGGAGTTAAGCTTACAGATCAAAGAAAAATTATTGCTAAAATTATGTCAGAGTCCAATGACCATCCTGATGTAGACGAACTTTATAACAGAGTTTCTAAAATTGATTCAAAAATTAGTATTGCAACAGTTTATAGGACGGTAAAATTATTTGAAGAATCAGGAATTTTAGCAAAGCATGAGTTCAAAGGAGGAAAAGCAAGATATGAAGAATTAAATGAAGGTCATCACGACCACTTAATAGACGTTAAGTCAGGAGAGATTATTGAATTTGTTGATGAAGAAATTGAAAAGCTACAAGAAAAAATTGCAGATAAATATGGTTATCGTTTAGTGGATCATAAATTAGAATTATATGGGGTTAAAAAAAAAACTTAACTTAATGCTAAAAAAAATATTTATCAAAACCTTTGGCTGTCAAATGAATGAATACGATTCTAATCGCATATATGACACAGTAAAAAAAATAGGCTTTGAAAAAACAGATAAATATGAAGATGCAAATTGTTATCTTTTAAATACTTGTCACATAAGAGATAAGGCTAAAGAAAAAGTTTATCATGAAATTGGAAGAGTAAAAAAAATTTTTAGATCTAAAAAAAAACCTATTGTGATTGTAGCTGGATGTGTGGCACAAGCAGAAAATCAAGAGATGTTAAAAAGAGAGCCCTATATTGATATAGTTATTGGCCCACAATCATATCATAAAATTAATGACACTATACAAAAACATATAAATAATAAAAAAAAAGAAGAAGAAACAGAGTTTGATACAATTTCAAAATTTAACTATTTAAGTAAAATTAAAAATAAAGATAGTAAAGTATCTTCTTTTTTAACAATCCAAGAAGGGTGTGATAAGTTTTGTCATTTTTGTGTTGTTCCATATACACGTGGACCCGAATATTCTCGACCATTTGATCAGATCATAAATGAAGCTAAAGAAATAGTTCAAGGTGGAGCTAAAGAAATTATTCTTTTAGGGCAAAATGTTAATGCATACAGCTATAAAGATAAAAATAAAGAATTTAGATTATCTGATTTGTTATTAGAGCTAGAAAGCTTTAATGAGCTTGAGAGAATTAGATATACCACATCTCACCCCAAAGACATGACTGATGATTTAATAGATGTTTATAAAAAATCAACAAAACTAATGCCTTTAGTGCATCTACCGGTACAGAGTGGATCAAACAAAATTTTAAAACAAATGAATAGAAAACACACTATTGAAGAATATTTAATAATTTATGAAAAATTAAAAAAGATTAATCCTAATATAGAGTTTTCAAGTGATTTTATTATTGGATACCCAGAAGAAAGTGACAATGATTTTAAATATACGATGGAGTTAATTGAAAAAGTAAGATTTATCAACTCATATTCTTTTATTTTTAGCCCAAGACCAGGCACCGTAGCTGCCGATTTAGAATTAGTTGATAAAAAAAAATCCAAAGAAAGATTAGAAATAATTCAAAAAAAATTATTTGAAAATCAGATAAATAAAAATAAATCTTTAGAAGAAAAGACACTTAATGTTTTAGTTGAAAATAAGATGAAAGATGGAATTAAATTATTTGGTAGAACTGAGTTCATGACATCAGTAATTTTTGATGGCAATATTGACTGTATAGGAAAGATTGTGAAAGTAGAAATAATAAGTAGTAATCAAAATAGCTTGTTTGGCTTATTAAAAGAAAACTATAAACAGAAGGTTGCCTAGAAGTTGAAGAACGTAGCATCAAAAAAAATTAATTCTATTCTAAAATTTGTCTATTCTGATAGCAATTCTTTGAGCGTTATATTTCAAGATAATGATTTGCTGATGGGTGTTGTTGGCGAATTTAATAAAAATCTGAAAGAACTGGAAAAAATTACTAATACCAATCTACATTCTAGGGGTAATTCTATTTTGATAAAATCAACACCAAAACAAAATGAAATTGTAAAAAACGCTATTCAATTTTTAGCCAACCAGTTTATAAATAATGGTAGTATAGAAAAAAAAGATATAATCTCTTCTGTAGATAAATTTATGATAGAAGAAAAAGTAAAAAATCAAAATATTTCAGACATAATTAAAACTCCTAAAAAATCAGTTATTCCAAGATCAGAAAGACAAAAAGAATATGTTAGAGCTTTAAGACAAAGTGATATTGTTATATCAGCTGGTCCTGCAGGAACTGGTAAAACATTTTTGGCTGTTGCAGTTGGATTGACACTGTTACTTGATAAAAAGATTGAAAGAATTATTTTATCAAGGCCAGCAGTGGAGGCTGGTGAAAGGTTAGGTTTTTTGCCAGGAGATATGAAGGAAAAAGTAGACCCTTATCTAAGGCCTTTATATGATTCTCTATATGATCTTTTTGACTTTGATAAAATTCAAAGAATGATTGAAGTTGGTGATATTGAAATAGCACCACTAGCGTTCATGAGGGGAAGGACTTTAAAAAATTCTTTTGCAATTTTAGATGAGGCACAAAACGCAACAGATACACAGATTAAAATGTTTCTAACGCGTATTGGAGAGAATTCAAAGATTGTTATAAATGGTGATCCATCTCAAATTGATTTACCTCACAAGAATATGTCTGGATTAAATAGATCTAAAAAATTATTAGGACATTTAGATGAAATCTCAGTGATAGATTTTGATTACTCTGATGTAGTTAGACATCCCCTAGTTTCCAAGATTGTAAGGGCATATTCAGATAAAGAAAATGATTAGTATCGATGTAGTTTCCGAGAGTAATCTTTGGAGCAAAAAAATTAAAAAAACTAATGTTTTTTTTAACTCTTTGATAAAAGTTTTTCCAAAAAAATACAGATTTATTAAAAAAAAAGTAAGTTTAACAATCTTACTCTCAAATAATAAAAATATTAAAAAATTGAATAAAAAATTTAGAAATAAAAATAAAGCTACAGATGTTTTGTCCTTTCCTTCTGAAAAAAAAATAAATATAAAAAAATCACCCTATATTGGAGATATTATTATTAGTTACGATTTTATGAATAAACCTAAAACTTTAAGTATTCTAGAGTTTAAGAATAAAGTAACTAAAATTTTTATTCACGGTTTTTTGCACTTGTTAGGTCATGATCACATTAAGTTAAAAGATTTTAAAGTGATGCTAATTGAAGAAGAAATGATTTATCAAACTATTAAAAAAAAGATTGTCAAAATTGTTTAAAAAAAACTTTTTAAATTATCCTTATATTGTTTTTTTAGGAGCATTAAGCTCCTATAGTTTACCTCCATATAATTATTTTATAATTAATTTCATTACTCTTTCTTTATTTTTTATTTTTATTTTTAATAAAAAAAAAAGAACATTTAACAATAAATCTTTTTTTCAGTATGGGTGGTGTTTTGGGTTTGGATATTTTTTATTTAGTCTATATTGGATAGTAATTTCATTGACTTTTGATCAGAGTTTTAAGTTTTTAATTCCAGTTGCTGTAATTTTATTGCCAGCTTTTTTGGCTATATTTTATGGTTTAATGACATATTTATTTTCAATTCTTTACTCAAAAAACGTAGCTAGTTCTTTTTTTATTTTTTCAACTTTATTTGGTACTACCGAATTTATCAGAGGAGCTGTACTTACAGGTTTTCCTTGGAATTTAATTTCATTTAGTTTTTCAAATAGTATTTATTTTATTCAAATTCTTTCTATGATTGGAACTTATTCATTTAATTTAATTTGTATTTCTCTATTTACTGTCCCCGCCTTGTTTATTTTAAGAAAATCCAGAACAGAAATTATGGTTTGTTTTTTATTTATCTTTGTTTCTGCTGGATTTTTAATATTTGGTCACATAAAAAATAATAATTATAATTCTTTAGAAAGTGTAAAAAACTCCTATACAATCAGGACCATATCACCAAATATTAGTCTAGATAGATTTTATTCAAAACAAGATGAGTTGAAAATAATTAATGAACTTATAGAGATAAGTGCTCCAACAAAAAATGAGCCCACAATCTTTTTATGGCCAGAGGGAATTATTCCAGACAGTTATTTGAGAGGCATGAGCATTTATAAAAATCTATTCCTTAAAAACTTTGGGGAGCATGATTTAATTATCATGGGTCTAAATAGTGTAGAAAGAAAAAATGATAAAAATTTGATCTTTAATTCAATGGCTGTATTTAACAACAAGCTTGAGATCGTTGCAAAATATAATAAAGTTAATTTAGTACCATTTGGTGAATTCACCCCTCTCGAGAGCATTCTCAGCTTAATAGGCCTTAAAACTATAACAAATAGTTATCAATCTTTTACTAGTGGAGAAGTCAGGTTACCACTGAATGTAAAAAGTAGTAAAATTGATTTAAATTTACTACCTTTAATTTGTTATGAAATAATTTATTCAGGTAAGTTATCTAAAGATAGTAATTTTGATTATATAATTAATATTTCAGAAGATGGTTGGTTTGGAAATTCTATAGGTCCTAAGCAGCATTTTGCTCATAGCATATTTAGATCTATTGAGAGTGGCAAATATATAATTAGGTCTACAAATAATGGTATATCAGCTATTATTAATCCTATAGGAGTTGTAGAGCAAGAAGTGAAATTTGGGTCAACAGGATATGTGGAGCTAACTGAGAGTAAATTAGTTAAATCCACACCTTTTATGCTGCATGGGAATAAAATTTTTTTAATATTAATTTTAGTATATATTTTTTTAATTTTTTCATTTAATAGACTTAAATATGAGTAATTTAAAAAATTTTCTATTCACTAGTGAATCAGTTTCAGAAGGACATCCTGACAAAGTATCAGACCGTATATCAGACATGGTAGTAGACAGCTATCTTGCTGAAGATCCTTTTTCTAGAGTTGCATGCGAAACGTTAACCACAACAAACAAGGTTATTCTTGCTGGAGAAGTAAGAGGTCCAGAGATCAAAAAAGAAGATCTTATTCAAAAAGTTAGAGAATGTATTAAAGATATTGGTTATGACCAAGAAGGTTTTACATGGAGAGAAGCAACAAAGATAGAAAGTCACCTTCATGCACAATCTACAGACATAGCTATGGGTGTAGATTCCAAAGACAATAAAGATGAGGGGGCAGGTGACCAAGGAATAATGTTTGGATATGCATGTAACGAGACAGAAGAACTAATGCCAGCACCTATTCACTATTCACATAAAATTTTAAGACTAATGGCAGAGGATAGAAAGTCTGGAATATTAAAAAATATAGAGCCAGATTCAAAGAGCCAAGTTACTTTTGAATATAATGATGGCAAACCAACTAAAGTTAAATCAGTTGTTATATCTTCACAACATTCTGCAGATATAGATCAGGCTAAAGTTAGAGAATTATTAACACCATATATGTTAAAATCAATTCCAGAAAAATTTTTAAAAGATTTTGATGAAAAAGAATTTTATGTAAATCCAACTGGAAATTTTGTAATAGGTGGACCAGATGGAGATTGTGGTTTAACAGGTAGAAAAATTATTGTTGATACTTATGGTGGAGCAGCTCCGCATGGTGGAGGAGCTTTTTCTGGTAAAGATCCAACAAAAGTAGATAGATCAGCAGCTTATGTAGCACGATACATTGCAAAAAATGTTGTTGCTTCTAATATTTCTGAAAAATGTTTAATTCAATTAGCATATGCAATTGGAGTTTCTAAACCCCTATCAATATATGTAGATTTATTTGATAACGATTTAGAAAAAAATAAATTTGTTTTAGAAAAAATTTCACAAAATTTTGATTTAAGTCCAAGAGGTATAAGAGAAATGCTGGGTTTAAATAAACCCATTTATGAGAAAACAGCTGCTTATGGACACTTTGGAAGAATGCCAGAAGCAGATGGGTCATTTTCTTGGGAAAAAGCAGATAAAAAAGGTGTTTTTTCTAAATAGTTCTTATTGTATTAAAAAAAATTCTTTATATATTGCCCTTATATTATTGAAATTACAGAATGGGCTGAAGCCCATTTTTTTTTGGAGTTGATAAAATATGTTAAATAGAAGATCTGACAAACTAGAATTATTAAGAATAGCTGAGGCTGTAGCCTTAGAAAAATCTATAGATAAAGAATTAATTATAGATTCTATGGAAACTGGAATTGCGAAAGCTGCAAAATCTAAATTTGGTCAGGACAATGAAATCAAAGTTTTAATAGATAGAGAGAATGGTGACATTGGAATTTTTAGAAAATTAACAGTTGTAGAAAAGCCAGAAAATATAAATATAGAAATTAACCTTCAAGATGCGATTATTTTGAATGAAGAAAACAAAGATAAAAAAATTGGTGATGAAATTTTACAACCACTACCCTCTTTTGATTTTGGTCGAATTGCTGCACAGACTGCAAAACAAGTTATCAGTTTTAACGTAAGAGAAGCAGAGCGTGAAAGACAATATAATGACTTTGTAGATAAAAAAGATTCAATCTTAAGTGGTATCGTTAAGCGTTTAGAGTTTGGAAACGTAATAGTTGATTTAGGAAGAACTGAAGCAATTATTCAAAAAAATGAAATGATCCCTAGAGAAAATATTAAACCTGGCGATAGAATTAAAGCTTATTGTTATGATGTAAAAAGAGAACCAAGAGGGCAACAAATATTTTTATCAAGAGCTCATACAAAATTCATGGAAAAATTATTTATCCAAGAAGTCCCAGAAATTTATGATGGTTTAATTGAAATTAAATCTTCAGCAAGAGACCCAGGAAGTAGAGCAAAAATTTGTGTTAAAGCAGTTGATACTTCACTAGATCCAGTAGGAGCTTGCGTTGGTATGAGAGGATCAAGAGTTCAAGCAGTAGTTAATGAACTACAAGGGGAAAAAATAGATATTGTTAATTGGTCTGAAGATCCAGCAATAGTAGTTTCAAATGCATTGTCACCAGCAGAAGTTCAAAGAGTAAATGTTGATAGTATTGCAAAAAAATTAGATGTAATTTTAACTGAAGAAAATTTAAGTAAGGCAATTGGTCGTAGAGGTCAAAATGTTAGATTGGCCACAAAATTATTAAATTATGAAATTAATATAATGACAGACGCAGAAGATTCAGAAAGAAGACAGTTAGAGTTTAAAGAAAAAACTGAAAATTTTGTTAAAAACCTAGAATTAGACGAAACTTTGGGACAATTACTTGTGGCTGAAGGGTTTTCCTCAATTTCAGATATTAAAGATAGCACGCCGGAAAATTTAATGAAAATTGAAGGTATAGAAGAAGATACTGCTAAGGCTTTGATAGAGAGAGCAAAAGATTTTTACCAAAAAGATCAAGAAGATATTACAAAACGAATTAAAGATTTAGGATTACAGGACGATCTTATAAATCACAAAGGATTAACTCCAGGGATGTTAGTTACCCTAGGGGAACAAAAGATTTTAAAACTAGAAGATTTTGCAGACCTTGCATCTGACGAATTAACAGGTGGATATGATATTGTAAAAGGTGAAAGAATTAAAATTCAAGGATACCTTGAGGATTTTGCTTTATCAAAAACTGAAGCAGATGAACTAATTATGTCTGCGAGAAATATAATTTATAAAGATTGAGTAATGAAATATGGACAACAAAAAAACAAAATTAACACTTTCTGGTATAGCCAAGAAATCGATAGATAATATAGAGTTAGCTAAAACTCAAAGTAAAAACTCAGTTGTAATTGAAAAAAAACCTAGCAGATTTGTTCCAAGAGGTAATTTTAGTAGACCTTCAAGCGTAAGATCAAAACCAGCAGTAAGCACTACTGGGAGCTTTGCTCCAAGAACTGCTTCAACACCCAAACCGTCCTCTCCAATAACTAATGATTATGAGAAACGTAAACTAGCCGAACAAAGAGCAACCAGAAGACTTAAAGGTGAGTCGGGAAAACCCGATACAAAAAAAAGAGAATTGAAGCTAACAGTTTCAAGGGCTTTAAGTGATGAGATTGAAGCAAGGTCAAGAAGCATGGCCTCACTTAAAAGAGCAAAGTTAAAAGAAAATAGAGAACTTACTAAAGAAGAAATTCAAGAAAGTTTAAAACCAATAAAGAGAGATGTTAATATTCCTGAGTCCATTACGGTTAGAGAGCTAGCTAATAGGATGGCTGAACAATCTAATAATGTTATAAAATTTTTATTTGGAATGGGGGTAACGGTTACCATTAACCAAACATTAGCAGCAGATACAGCAGAGTATTTAGTAAAAGAATTTGGCCACAATCCTATAAGAGAAACAAAAGCTGAAGAGATTATTCAAAAAATTAAAGAGTCTAGATCTGAAAACCTAAAAAATAGACCACCAATAGTAACGGTAATGGGCCATGTAGATCATGGTAAAACTTCAGTACTAGATGTTTTAAGAAGTGCAAATGTTGTGCTTGGAGAGTTTGGTGGAATTACACAGCACATTGGTGCTTATCAAATAGAGCACGAATCAAATAAAATAACCTTTATAGATACACCAGGCCACGCTGCATTTACTGAGATGAGAGCCAGAGGATCAAAACTAACAGATGTTGTAGTGTTAGTTGTTGCAGCAGATGATGGAGTTAAACCTCAAACAATCGAGTCTATAAAGCATGCAAAAGCTGCAAATGTACCAATAGTTGTAGCTATAAATAAATGTGATTTACCAGAGGCAGATCCACAAAAAATTAAAAACCAACTTTTAGAGTATGAACTTATTGCAGAAGATTTATCAGGAGATACTTTGATGGTTGAGATATCTGCAAAAACCAAAAAGAATTTAGATAAATTAGTAGAAGCCGTTGTGTTACAAGCTGAAATTTTAGATCTTAAAACTGATTTTGAATCTAAAGCAACAGGAATTGTTTTAGAATCAAAAATTGATGTAGGTAGAGGAGCTGTAGCAACTGTTGTGGTAACATCAGGAACAATTAAAAGAGGTGATTTTTTTGTTAGTGGATTAAAATGGGGAAAAGTAAGAGCTTTAATTGATGATAAAGGAAAAATAATTAATGAAGCACCACCATCAACACCTGTTGAAATTTTAGGAATTAATGGAGCTGCAAAATCAGGGGATGATTTTATTGTGGTAGATTCTGAAAAAGAGGCAAAAACATTAAGTGAAAACAGAGCTGATGAAACCAAAACAGGAGGAAGCCCCCTAACTCTTGCAACACAAGATTCTGCTTTTACAGATAAATCTGCTGCTGAATTGAATATTATTATAAAATCAGACGTACATGGATCTGCTGAAGCAATTAAAGGTGCAATCAATCAAATTAAACATGATGAGGTTAAACCTAAAATTATTTTATCAGATATTGGAATGGTAACAGAAACTGATGTGACTCTAGCAAAAGCATCCAATGCTACTCTCATTGCATTTAATGTTAAGCCTAGCAAAGAAGCAAAAAAATTAGCAGAGAATGAAAAAATTAAAATCTCATCATATAATATTATTTATGAAGTTTTAGATTATATTAAATTGAGAATGTCAGGACTCCTTGCTCCAGATGTTAAAGAAACAATTAATGGTACAGCTCAAATCTTAGAAATCTTCAAAGTTTCAGGAACAGGAAAGGTTGCAGGTTCTAAGGTAACCGAAGGTGAAATAGCCAGTGGTGCAAATGCCAGATTGATTAGGGATGGAGCAATCATTTATACCGGTAAGATCAGTACAATTTTCAGAGAAAAAGATCAGGCTAAACAGGTTAGTAATGGTCAGGAATGTGGAATAACACTCAAAGACTTTATTGATTTTCAAAAAAATGATACAATAGAGGCTTATAGCACTACTTCTACTGAGAGAACGGTATAATGGTAGATAAAACAGGAAAACCAGTATCACAAAGACAATTACGTGTTGGAGAGATGATTAAGCAATCTTTAGGCATGATTTTTGCTAGAAATGAAGCTAAGGTGCCAAATTTAGAAACTAACACTGTTACGGTTACAGAAGTAAAAATGAGTCAAGACCTTAAAATTGCAAAAGCGTATGTATTACCTCTAGGGGGAAAAGATACAGAAAAAGTTATTAAAAAATTAAAAGAATATTCTTTTTTAATTAGAAAAGTTTTATCTAAAAAAGTATTTATGAAATATATACCAAAGATACTTTTTGCTAAAGATGACTCTTTTGAATACGCAGAAAAAATAGAAAGTTTAATAAAACAAACAAACAAATAGGAAAATAAATAGTATGACGAATAAAGCAGAAGAATTAAAAATGCATGAAAAGGACACTGGTTCTTCAGAGGTACAAATTGCATTATTAACAGGTAAAATTGAAACTCTTTCAGCACACATTAAGCAATTCAAAAAAGATAAACACTCTTCAGTTGGATTGTTAAGAGCAGTAAATAGAAGAAAAAAATTGTTAGAATATTTAAAGAAAAATAAATTCGATTCTTACAAAAATGTATTAACACAATTAAATTTAAGAAAATAGATAGAAGGAAACGGAAAATAAATGTTCAAAGTATATAAGAAGGAAATTGAAGTAGCAGGAAAGAAAATAAGTTTAGAGACAGGTAAAGTAGCAAGACAAGCTGATGGAGCAATAATTGCAACGTGTGGTGAAACAGTTATTTTAGCAACAGTAGTAGGAGCAAAAAGAGTAAATCCAGATATGGATTATTTTCCGCTATCTGTAAATTACCAAGAAAAATATTATGCAGGTGGTAAAATTCCTGGAGGATATTTTAAAAGAGAAGCAAGGCCAACTGAAAGTGAACAATTGATCTCAAGATTAATTGACAGACCAATCAGACCTTTGTTTCCAAGTGAATTTAAAAATGAAGTTCAGTTATTACCAACGGTAATTTCATATGACAAAGACAATCAACCAGATATTTTAGCAATTACAGCTTCTTCAGCGGCACTAGCTATTTCAGGAATGCCGTTTATGGGTCCTGTGGGTGCTTCAAGAGTCGGTTTAGTTGATGGTAAATACATTTTAAATCCGTCAAAAGCAGAACTAGAAAACTCTACTTTAGACTTAGTTGTAGCAGGTACTAAAGATGCTGTGCTTATGGTTGAGTCTGAAACATCAGGTTTAACTGAAGAAGTAATGTTAGATGCAGTCAAGTTTGGTCATAAAGGTTTTGTTCCAGTAATTGAAATGATTGAGGAACTTGCAAAAGAATGCAGAAAGCCAGAATGGACTGTTGAAAAGAAAGATTTATCTGAAGTTAAGAAAAAACTTGAAGAAAATTTTACAGCAGATTTAACTAAAGCCTTTGGAACAATAGACAAACAGGATAGATCAAATCAAATTTCAGAAATTTCTGATAAAGCCAAGCAGCTTTTTGCAGATGATGAAAATTATTCTGATTTTAATGTTAATGATGAATTAAAAAATCTTGAAAAGAAAATCGTTAGAACTGACATTCTTAAAAACAAAAAAAGAATTGATGGTAGAGGTTTAGCTGACGTAAGAGCTATTGAGTGTGAAGTTGGTGTTTTACCAAGAACTCATGGATCAGCTTTATTTACTAGAGGTGAAACACAAGCGATTGTTACTACTACTTTAGGTACATCTGATGATGAACAAAGATTGGAAAGTTTAGATGGACAGCATAGAGAAAGATTTATGCTTCATTACAACTTCCCTCCTTTCTCAGTCGGTGAAACTGGAAGAATTGGAACTGGAAGACGTGAAGTTGGCCATGGAAAATTAGCATGGAGAGCAATTAATTCTTCATTACCTGCAAAAGAAGAGTTCCCTTACACTTTCAGAGTAGTGTCAGATATTACAGAATCTAATGGTTCTTCTTCAATGGCGAGTGTTTGTGGTGCATCTCTTGCGTTAATGGATGCTGGTGTGCCGATTAAAGAACCAGTTGCAGGTATTGCAATGGGATTAATTAAAGAAGGTGATGATTTTAGTGTCTTGTCAGATATTTTAGGTGATGAAGATCATCTGGGAGACATGGACTTTAAGGTTGCTGGAACTAAAGATGGAATTACTTCACTTCAAATGGATATCAAAATTACGGGTATCACATTTGAAATCATGGAGCAGGCTTTAAAACAAGCTAAAGAAGGAAGAGTTCATATCTTAGGTGAAATGAATAAAGTTCTAAGTGAATCAAGAGCTGATGTTGGTGAACACACTCCAAAAATGGAACAAATTACAGTTGATAAAAAAGATATCGCAGCAGTGATTGGAAAAGGTGGAGCAACAATTAGAGAGATTGTTGAAAAATCAGGTGCTAAACTCGATGTGAATGACGATGGTGTAGTAACCGTTGCTGCTCCAGACGAAGAGTCTAGAAATATTGCTATGCAAATGATTAAAGATATTATTGCCAAACCTGAGATGAATAAAATCTACACAGGTAAAGTAATGAAAATTATGGAATTTGGTGCTTTTGTTAACTTCTTAGGTAAACAAGATGGTCTTGTTCATATCTCAGAACTTGCTGCTAAAAGAGTGGAAAAAGTTACCGATGTTGTAAAAGAAGGTGATGAGGTTACTGTTAAAGTAATTGGCTTTGATAGAGGTAAAGTTAAACTTTCTATGAAACAAGCAACTACTGAGACAGAAGCTAAAGCTTAATAACCTAAATTGAAATTCTAAACCCCTGGAATGAAAGTTCTGGGGGTTTTTTCATTAATAAAAACTTTAGACATTTAATTCTCTAAAATATTTTTACTAAATTTAATTATATTTCAGGTAATATTTTTAGGATCTGGCATTCCAACCTTATTATAACCAGCATCTACGTAGTGAATTTCACCCGTAACACCGCCAGCAAGGTCGCTTAAAAGATATAAAGCTGAGTTTCCAACATCTTGGATATCAACGTTTCTCTTTAAGAAAGAATGATCTGCATTCCATTTATATAAGAATTTTGCATCCCCAATTGCAGAAGCTGCTAAAGTTTTAATAGGTCCTGCACTTATTGCATTCACCCTCATACCTTTAGCACCTAAATCTCTTGCAAGATATTTAACACTTGCTTCAAGTGCTGATTTACAAACACCCATCACATTATAATTTGGAATAGCCTTAGTAGACTCATAAGTTAAAGTTAGCATACTGCCACCTTCTTTCATTATCTTAGAAGCTTCTTTTGCGACCTCTGTGAATGAAAAACATGAAATTAACATACTTCTTAAAAAATTCTCTCTCGAAGTATTCAAATATTCACCTGATAATTCTGATTTGTCTGAAAAAGCAACTGCATGAACTACAAAATCTATTTGTCCCCATTTTGATTTAATATCATCAAAAAGTTTTATAACCTCTTCTTTGTTTTCAACATCACAACTAAAAGTAGCTTTTGAATTTAATTTTTCTGCTAAAGGAATAACTCTTTTTTTTAATGCATTACCAAGATAAGTGAATGCAAGTTCTGCTCCAGCTTCTGCAAGTTTTTGTGAAATACCCCAAGCTATGGATCTTTCATTGGCAACACCCATGATCAATCCTCTTTTACCCTTCATCAAACTCATAAATTAAACTTTCTCAAAAATTAAGGTTGCATTTGTTCCACCAAAACCAAAACTGTTAGACATTACAGAGTTTAAAGTAACTCCTGTTTCAGTTTTAGTTACTATGGGAAATTTTTTAGCTTCATCATCCATGTCAGTGATATTAGCTGAAGCTGTGATGAAACTATTCTTCATCATGATTAAACTATAAATTGCCTCATGAACTGATGCTGCACCTAGAGGGTGACCCGAAAGTGATTTGGTAGAGCTAATTTTTGGTACCTCTGCACCAAATGCTTCTCCAACACCTCTTAGTTCTGTCATATCACCAACTGGAGTCGAAGTTCCATGAGTGTTTAGGTAGTCCATTTTATTTTTAGCAGTCGCTAAAGCCATCTTCATACATCTAACTGCACCTTCACCTGAGGGTGCTACCATGTCGTATCCGTCAGAAGTCGCGCCATAGCCTGTTAATTCAGCATATATGCTAGCACCTCTAGCTTTTGCATGTTCATACTCTTCAAGCACCAAAACACCACCACCACCTGCTATTACAAAGCCATCTCTAGTCTTATCGTAAGCTCTTGAAGCAGTTTTAGGTGCATCGTTGTACTTAGAAGATAATGCAGTCATAGCATCAAACATTGCAGTCATTGCCCAGTGTAATTCTTCACTACCACCTGCAAAGACAATATCTTGTTTACCCATTTGTATTAGTTCGCTTGCATGACCAATACAATGTCCACTAGTTGCGCAAGCAGAACTCATTGTATAATTTACACCTTTAATTTTAAAAGGAACAGCAAGTGTTGCTGAAGAGGTGCTAGCCATAGTTCTTGGAACAATAAATGGTCCCATTAATTTTGGTGTCTTGGCTCTAGTTTTATCAACTGATAAAACTACATTTTCAATCGAAGGACCACCAGAGCCCATAACAATTCCAGTTTTAAAATTACTTACATCCTTATCCTCTAGTCCGGAATCTTTAATAGCCTCTTTCATTGCTATATAATTGTAAGCAGAACCTGAACCCATAAATCTAATTGTTTTTCTATCTATGTGGTCCTCAAGTTTAATATTTGGTTTTCCATGAATATGACTTCTTAAATTATGTTCTTTATATTCTTCACAAAAAGATATTCCTGATTTTGAATTTAAAAGAGACTGATAAACTTCTTCTTGATTATTTCCTAGACATGAAACAACACCCAAGCCTGTAATTACCACTCTTCTCATTATTTAAATAATCCCACTTTTAAATTTTCTGCTGAATATATTTTTTTATCATCTGCAAATAATAACCCATTAGCTAAACCAACAGAAGTGTCACCTGGAGACATAATCTTTTTCATATCAATTATATAAGTTACTTTTTTTACATTTTTTAAAACTTCACCTGTAAACTTTACAGTACTCACTCCTAAAGCTCTTCCTTTTCCAGGATTACCAAGCCACCCAAGATAAAATCCAACTAGTTGCCACATAGCATCCAAGCCAAGACATCCTGGCATAACAGGGTCTTCTTTAAAGTGGCAATTGAAGAACCAAAGATCATCTTTGATATCTAATTCAGCTTTTATAACACCCTTATTAAAAGCCCCACCAACATCGCTGATTTCAGTTATTCTATCAAACATAAGCATTGGCGGAAGGGGTAATTTTGCATTACCTGGGCCAAAAAGTTCTCCATTTCCACAGCTTATTAGCTCATCGTATGTGAATGAGTTTTTTTTCATAAATTTAAGCACCTTTAATACTTGATTTATTGGGATTATAATATAGAAATAGTTTAGAATTATTATAAACAGTAATGAGTAATTTAAACATTTATAAAGAAAAACTAAGACAATCCAGTTTAAGACCAACAAGACAGAGGCTTAAAATCTGTGAAGTACTTTTTTCACCTGAAAAAACGTTTCATTTTACAATAAATGATCTAACTAAAATCATAGAAGAAAAATTAAGTGAAAAAATTTCTTTGGCTACAATTTACAATACCGTTGATGCTTTTAAAAAAAAAGGTTACTTAAAAGAAATCTCAATAAATAGTGACAAAAGCTATTTTGATACAAATGTTACAGAGCATCACCATTTTTTTGACGAAGATACCAACGAGTTAATTGACTGCAGTAGTGACGATATTGACTCAGTACACATTAAAAAAAATATTACTGGAAAAAAAATAAAGTCAGTAGAAGTATTGATTAAAGTTGCGAGTGATAATCAAAATCAAAATTAATTCAATATTTTCAACAACTTAACATTTACATTAAAACTATTCTAAACTGTTGACTTACACTTTAGAATAGTTATATATATTTCATAATCATTAAGGAGAAAAACATGTCATTAAAGGGTAGTAAAACAGAAGAAAACTTAAAAGATGCATTTGCAGGTGAAAGCCAAGCAAACAGACGTTATTTATATTTTGCTCAAAAAGCAGATATTGAAGGTTATAACGACGTAGCATCTGTATTTAGATCTACAGCAGAAGGTGAAACAGGTCACGCGCACGGGCACCTTGAGTACCTTGAGGAAGTTGGTGATCCAGCTACAGGACTACCGATTGGTGAAACTAAAGACAATTTGGCTTCAGCGGTACAAGGTGAAACACATGAATATACAGACATGTACCCAGGTATGGCAAAAACAGCTAGAGAAGAAGGCTTTTCAGAAATTGCTGATTGGTTTGAAACTTTAGCAAAAGCTGAAAAATCACACGCAGGTAAATTTCAAAAAACATTAGAATCTATTGCGTAGATAACACTTAATTTATGGTGGGGTTCTTCCCCACCATTAAATCTTAAAATTTTAAATATGAATAAAGAAGGCGGCATACACGCGCCCACTAGACACCCTATAAATTTTGAGCATCCTGATTTTTTGGATCCAAAAAAATTAGATGACGAAATGAGAAGAGCTTTTGATATCTGTCATGGATGCAGAAGATGTTTTAATTTATGTGACTCGTTTCCAAAATTATTTGACATGATAGATGAGTCAGAGAATGAGGATGTAGAAAGTTTAAAAAGTGAACAATTTGAACCTGTGGTTGATGCCTGCACATTATGTGATATGTGTTTTATGACTAAGTGTCCTTATGTACCGCCACATGATTTCGATCTAGATTTTCCTCATTTAATGTTGAGATATAGAACGGCTCAAAAAAAATTAAATAAATTACCCTTAGTGCCAGCACTATTAGCTCAAATTGATAGAAATGCAAAAATGGGTGTAATGCTATCATCACTAATAAACTGGGTATCAAACATTAAAAATACATTGTTCAGAAAAATATTAGAATTAGTTGCTGGAATTGATATGAGAGTTAAGCTTCCAGTCTATAATTCAGAGACATTCACAAATTATTTTAAAAAAAATAATATTCCAACAAATAGTGAAGCTCCATCTAAAGATAGAAAAGTTGTAATTTATTCAACATGCTTTGTGAATTTTAATAAAAAAGATACAGGTGTTGCAGCTTTAAAAGTTTTAAGGAAAAATGGCGTTGAAGTACAAGAGGCTTATCCAGGATGTTGTGGAATGCCTTACCTCGAACAAGCAGATTTACCCAAAGTTGTTGAACAAGCAAAAAAAGTATCCAAAGATTTGTTGGAATGGGTAGATAAAGGTTATGAAATTATTACACTTACAGCGAGTTGTGGTTTAATGTTAAAATTCGAATGGCCATTATTATTGCCTAATGATGAAAGTATTAAAAGACTTTCAAAAAATACCAGTGATATAGATGAATATATCGTTGATATAGCTCAAAAAGAAGGCCTAGCGGAAGGCTTGCAAGAAATTGATGGTGGGGTAACAGTTCATAATGCTTGTCACGCTAGAGCGCAAAATATGGGTATTAAATCTAGAGATATGTTGAAATTTATTCCTAATATCAAAATGGATGTTGTTGAAAGATGTGCAGGTCATGGTGGAACTTTCGGGGTTATGAAGGTAACGCATGATCTTGCAGTTAAAGTTGGAACGCCTACAGCGAAACAGATTAAAAATAAAAATAATAAATATATGGCTTCTGATTGTCCTTTAGCAGGTAAGCATTTAAAACAATTAGAGACAGACACAAACATAGCTAACGATGAGGCACTACACCCCATCGAATTAATGGCAAAAAGTTATAGATTATAGTTATGAGCAAAGAAAAGAAACAAATTGAAAAAGAAGATTTAATTCCTACAGATATTTATGCTGAAAGTAGAAAGCAAATTAGAAAAAATCTAATTGAATTTAAAAAAGATAGAAGAATAGCTCTTGGGCCTTATGCAACTTTTTATTTTGAAAGTTTTGAAACTATGGTAGCACAAGTTCAAGAAATGCTACATATTGAAAAAGGTGGTGACGAACAATTAAAAGATGAATTAATAGCTTACAATCCCCTAGTTCCTAATGGCAAAGAGCTTGTTGCAACCTTAATGTTTGAAATTGACAACCCTCTTTCTAGAGGTGCATTTTTAGGAAAAGTTGGTGGAATAGAAGAAAAAATTTTTATGAAAATTGACAATGAAAAGATTAAAGCGGTACCAGAAACAGATGTGGATAGAACTTCGGCAGAAGGAAAAGCTTCTTCTGTACAGTTTATTCATTTTAAATTAGATGAGGATCAAATTAATAAATTTAAATCAAGTGACACACATATTGAACTTGGAATTGATCATAAAGAATATGCACATACTACAAAATTAACTGAAGATAGTATTAAATCATTATCGGCTGATTTTATTTAGCAGATCCCCAGATATTTTTAATTTTAACCCAACCGGTATACTTACTGGTGGTTATCTTGCACCAACCTTCTTCACATCTATTGATGACTAACAGCCTCCCTTTTTCTAATTTGGCAAGTGGTTCAGAAAAATTAGAAGGTTTTTTAAATAAAATCTTTTCTTCTATGGCGATAATAGAGTTTGATGGTTTTAACTGGCTCCAGTGTATCCATCCACTATTGTTGTCTAAAAATATAACTCTTCTCCAGTTCTCTTTTTTATCTATTTGTTTTACAGGTAGATTAACTTTTCTATAAATATATTTAATTGGATAATCTAGGCCAGGCCCATACCTAACATTTGTCTTATTTTTTTTTAGAGATAAAAATTTTTCTTCAGCATTTAGTAACTGAACACCTAAAATTGATAGACACAAAAACCAAATAACTATTTTTTTTCTCATTTACAGAAGCAATTTTTTCTTTTTTTTAATTTAACTTTTCTAAAGTTTAAATGAAGTAAATCTAGAATAAAAATGTATCCATCAAGCCCTGTTCCAATATTTAATATTTTTTTTAGGACCTCGTTTGCTTGAATAGTTCCCACAATTCCTGCAACAGTTCCAAGGATACCCTCTGACTCACAGTTTAATAAATCGTCTGAAATATTAGATTCTTGAAAAAAACATCTCAAACAAGGAATTTTTTCATTTTTAAAATCAAAAGTGAATATATGTCCATCAAACTTGCTAATAGCTCCAGTCACAAGGATCTTCTTATACTTTAAACAAAAATCGTTTAATAAAAATTTAGTTGTAAAATTATCTGATCCATCAACTATATAATCGTAGTCATTTATAATTTTCTTAAAATTATTATTATTTAATCTAATTCTGTAAATAGTAACTTTTGTATTGGGATTTATCTTTTTAATTTTATCTTTTGCTATTTTAACTTTAAATTTTCCAATATCTGATGTGGTGTAAAGACTTTGTCTATGTAAATTAGAAACACTTACCTTATCGTCATCGACGACTCCTATTGATCCAACCCCAGCTCTTGAAAGAAATTCTGCAACTGGAGATCCAAGGCCACCAGCACCAATAATTAAAACCTTAGAGGAAAGAATTTTTTTTTGACCTAAAATGCCAATATCTTTAAGTACTATTTGTCTTGAAAATCGCTCAATTATCTTTTTATTCAGTTGGCTTTTCATTTACCAGTTGAGCCAAATCCACCCTCACCTCTTAAAGTATCTGGTAAATTATGTGTTTCTTCTAATTCCATTTTAATAACTGGTGTTAAGATCATCTGTGCCACTCTATCTTTGTTATTAATTATAAAGTCTTCTTTTCCATGATTAAAAAGGATAATTTTAATCTCACCCCTATAATCGCTATCAATAGTTCCTGGCGTATTTAAAACGGTTATACTATTTTTTGCAGCAAGACCTGAACGAGGGCGAATTTGCACCTCATAATCCTCTGAAAATGCCATAGAAAGCCCTGTAGGCACCAAATATGAGCTATTGGGTGATATTTTAATTGACCCCTCTATAAAGGCCATTAAGTCCATACCAGAAGCACCGCTTGTTTTGTAAACTGGAAGTTCTACATCAGGGTTTAATTTTTTGATTAATACTCTTGCCATTAAATTTTTAATTTAACTGCTTAATAACTCTATCTGTTATCTCTTCTGAGATTTCAGACTTTTTTTTCATTACAAGTTTTTCATTTTTAATTTCTTCATCTTTATAAAAAATTGAAACTTCATTAAAATCAGAGTCGAATCCAATAGAATTATTGGACACATCATTTGCTATTATCCAATCACAATTTTTTTCAATCAATTTTTTTTGAGCATTTTCTTGAAGATGATCAGTTTCAGCTGCAAATCCAATAACTAATTTTGGTCTAAGAGAGTTATGTTTTGATACATAATTTAGAATATCAATATTTTTTTCAAGTTCTAAATTTAAATATTCTTGTTTCTTCATCTTCTCATTTTTTATCTCTTTTACCTTAAAGTCAGCAACAGCAGCTGAAAAAATTGCTACATCGGTAGGTAAATTTTCTTGTGTTGCTTTAAACATTTCATCTGCTGTTTCAACTTTAATTAAATTTATATTGCTATCTACTTGCAGGTTTGTAGGTCCAGAAATTAGAGTTGTTTGAAATCCTCTTTTTGCCAAAGATTTTGCTAAAGCATATCCTTGTTTTCCAGAAGATTTATTTGTAATAAATCTTACAGGGTCAATATATTCATTAGTTGGTCCTGCAGTTACTAGAGCTTTTAATTTTTGATTTTTATTTAATTCACCAAAGTATGCTTCAATTGTTTGAAAAATATCTTTTGGTTCAGTCATTTTTCCTTCACCAAATTCTCCACAAGCCATATCTCCAATTGCAGGGCCAATTATTTTATATCCATAAGATTTCAATTTATTTAGATTTTGTTTAGTTGAAGGGTGCTCCCACATTCTAACATTCATAGCAGGTGTCAAAAAAACATCTTTGTCAGATGCAAGAATTACTGTTGAAGCTAAATCATCTGAAGATCCAGCGCTTAATTTGGAAATAGTGTTTGCAGTAGCAGGAACAACGAGAATTATATCTGCCCATCTAGACAGTGATATATGGTCCATTTCAGCTTCATTTTCAGCATTAAATAAATCATCATAAACTTTTCCTTGCGAAAGTGAAGCCACTGACAAGGGAGTTACAAATTCTTTAGCACTTTTGGTGAGTATAGTTTTAATTTCTATATCTTGTTTTTTTAACAATCTAATAAGTTCCAAACTTTTGTATGCAGATATACCTCCACATATTATTAAAAGTATTTTTCTCTGAGATAAATTATTCATTAGGCAAATTAAAATACTAATAGACCAAAGATTACAAGCAATAATAAACCAACAATAGACCGGTTTCTAAACGCAATCATTTCAGATTTCTTTTCATTTAGCGCTGTGAAGGAGCTTGAATTATGAGGTATTTGCCCACTCGCTAAAAATGTAAGCGCTTGATTAGCTTTATCCATAATCTCTGGAAAATCAGGCAATCTTTTAATTACTTCAGTAGTACTTTTTAAACCTTCACTTAAAGTATTAATTGGGTCTTTAGTTTCTCTTAACCAACTTTCCAAAACAGGTTTTGAGGTTTCCCATATATTAGTATTAGGATTAAGCTTCCTTGCAACCCCCTCAACAACAACCATAGTTTTTTGTAACATCAATAATTGAGGTTGAGTTTGCATATTAAATTTTTCAGTAACATCAAAAAGTTGTTTTAATAATTTTCCACCAGAAATGTCTTTAACAGACTGACCAAAAATTGGCTCACCAATTGAGCGCAATGCTTGAGCAAGATCATCAACTGGTACATCTTTTGGCACAAGGCCAGCAACCAAATGTACCTCAGCAACTTTTTTATAATCTCTCTGAATAAAACCAAATAAAATCTCAGCTAAAAATCTTTTACTGAGGTTGTCCAATCTGCCCATAATGCCAAAGTCTATTGGTACGATTTGTCCATTATTATCAATAAATATATTTCCTTGATGCATATCTGCATGAAAAAATCCATCCCTAACAGCATGTCTTAGAAAATGCTGAATAACATCAGAGGCAATTCTTTTAGTATCAATATTTCTTTTTTGTAAATCCTCAGTTTCCCGAATAGAAACGCCATCTACCCAATCAAGTGTCATTACATTTTCACTTGTAAAATTCCAATAGATAGCAGGCACTCTAAAACCTGCATCATTCTTTGTATTTTCAGCGTATTCATTTGCAGCAGCAGCTTCGAACCTTAAGTCCATTTCTAGATTGGTTATTTCTTTGAGCAAAAAAACAACTTCAATTAATTTTAATCTTTTTGTTTTTTTAACAAATGATTCAATAAAAAAAGCAAAAAGCATCAATGCATCAATTTCTTCATTAAATGTTTTTTTAATATCAGGTCTTAATATTTTAATAGCTACATCTTTTATTGTACCATTGTCATTTATTTTAGCTTTATGGACTTGCGCTATTGAAGCAGCAGCTACTGGCTCGCTTAAATCTATTATTGTATTGAAAGTTTCTTCTCCTAAATCTTTTTTAATTATTGCCTTTGCTTCAGATAAGGAAAAAGCTGGAAGTCTATCTTGTAAACCCTCTAACTGTTTTGCTAATTCGTCACCAATTATATCTGGTCTCGTAACTAGAAATTGTCCTAACTTAATGAATGTTGTTCCCATTGACTGTAACGAACTGGAAAGCCTTTCACCTTGAGTGACATCTAGGTTGATTTTTTTAGGATTAGAAAATGAAAATGAAAGTATTTGAAATAGAATTCTAATAGCTAAAGGGGGTTTTTTAAATTTAGAAACAACATTTAAGATGTCAGATTTAGCTAATTTTCTTCCTAATCTAAATAATGTTAATAGTTTTTTAATCATTATATCTTCCAACCAGAATGAATGGCCACAATTCCTCCAGATAAATTTCTATAACTACAGTTTTCAAATTTATTTATTTTCATTAGATCAACCAACTCTTCTTGATTAATAAACTCTTCAATACTTTTAACCAAATATTCATAAGGCTCTCTTTGACCCGCAACTGCTTTTCCAATTAAGGGGATAAGCTTTGAATAATTTTTATAGATAAAATCTAAATTTGAGTTTTGAATTTTAGAAAATTCCAAGCATAAGTAGCGACCACCTGGTTTTAAAACACGATAAGCCTCTGATAGAGCTTTATTAAGATCCTTAGTGTTACGTAAACCAAAACTAATTGTATAATAGTCACAAGAATTATCTTTAATGGGTAATTTTTCTGCTGGGGCAATCACCCAGTTAATATTTTTATAAGTGGTTAACTTAGTTTTGCCCTTGCTGACCATTCCTTTATTAGGGTCTATACAAAAAATTTTACCATCTTTATTGGTTAAATCTAAAAAAAGTTTACCAAGATCACCAGTGCCACAGGCAACATCAATTAAAATTTTATCCTTCGATGGGTTCATCCAGCTCATTAGATCTCTTTTCCAAATCCTATGAACACCTAGAGACATGAAGTCGTTCATTAAATCATACTTATCATAGACATTATCAAAGACACCTTGAACAAGTCCTTTTTTATTTTGGAGATATTGTTGCATGTTAAATTTATAATTTATTGATAATATAACGTTAAATGCCAGAATTACCAGAAGTAGAAATAGTCAAACAATCGCTAGCTAAAAAAATAGAACAAAAAAAAATCAAGAAAGTAATAATTAAAAACAGAAATTTAAGGTTTAAGATTCCTCCAAAATTCGAAGAATTATTACAAAACAAAATTATTAAAAAAGTTACCAGGTTTTCTAAATACTTAATTTTAAATTTTTCTGATGGTTCATTTTGTTTAATTCATTTAGGAATGTCAGGAACTATTCATTTAATTGAAAAAAATAATTTAAATAAATTTACTAACACAAGTTTTTATAATTCCTCAAGTCTTCCAAAAAAACATAACCATGTTGAGATAAATTTTAAAGATTTAAAAATTATTTATAATGATCCTAGAAGATTTGGTTTTTTTAAATTCATAGAGAATAAAGAGGCACTTATAGAAAGATTCAATCATTTAGGCCCAGAACCATTTCTTAAAAACTTTGATTTAAGGTATCTTATGAAATATTTCTTGAATAAAAAAAAAGATATAAAAAGTTTTCTAATAGATCAAAAATTCGTATCTGGAATTGGTAATATTTACGCAAGTGAAATTTTATTTTTCTGTAAAATAAATCCCAGAACATCAGCAATGAAATTGTCCAAACAGGATTGCAAAAATATTATTTTATTTTC
Source organism: uncultured Candidatus Pelagibacter sp. (assembly GCA_905616455.1). The sequence goes on from CAJQSW010000005.1 coordinate 73,166, forward strand.
TAAGAAAGTACTTAACAAAGCTATAAAAAAGGGGGGATCAAGTATCCGTGACTTTAAAGACACATTTGGAAAAAGTGGTAACTTTCAAAAAGAATTTAAAGCTTATCAAAGAGAAAATCTAAATTGTGTAAGAAGTAAATGCACTGGTAAAATAAAGAAAATATTCATATCCAATAGATCCACTTTTTTTTGTAATACCTGCCAAAAATGAGCAATTATTCTATTGACCAGTATAAATTCTCGAGCTATACCACTGCGCTTATGGCAAACACAAAATCCGCAATTAAAAGAATTAGAAAAATTGCTACGCAAACACTAGTTAATAAGGCCCGTAAAAGCAAATACAGGAATGCTATAAAAAAAATGAACCTTCTTCTTGAAGAAAAGAAAAAAGATGAAGCTTTAAAATTCTTGCCAAAGTTGAACTCTGAATTAATGAAAGTTGCAAAGACTGGAATTATTAAGAAAGCTAATGCCTCACGAAATGTTTCGAGAATAACAAAAAAGATTTCAGCCCTATAAACCACCTACAGTTGTTGAATAATTTCAACCTAAAGTATTTATACCAGATAAGATTTATTTTTATTTAATCATACTACATCTAGATTTAGTAAAATTTTACAATTTATAAATCACACACTCACAGATTTTAAATTAGTAAAATTTATAATTTGTAAATCACACACTCATAGATTTTAAATTAGTAAAATTTATTTTTATTATATTTTGTTCAATTAAATTACATTGTGACAAAATATTTTCTAAGATTAAAAACAGACCACCTTTAAAAAAAGTTCCCGTTAAAAATGATTCACCTACAGATTTTATTTATTTTTAAATTTGCAAACTTTTTTATTGTATAAAGTTTGTTTTGCTTCTAACTGACTTTATTCCTACAAATTTATGTCTACCAACAATACAACACAGAATTTAAAAAGCACTTCGTCTGAAGCTCTAGATTGGACTGTTGTTCAAAAAGATATGAAGAGCAAGCTTGGCAGTGATATATATGAAAGTTGGCTTAGAAAAATAGACTTTGTTGAAGAGATGAGCAATTACATTTTACTTTCTGTTTCAACAAGATTTATAAGAGACTGGATTACCTCAAGATATTTAGATCAAATCTTACAAGTTGTAAAAGTATATAAAAAAGACCTCACAAGAATTGAATTTAAAATTACTGAAAAAAACTCTGTCAGCGATGCTGAAAATAATACTTTATCAAATGAAAGTAACGAAAATGTATCATTTATTAAAGATACATATTTACAATACAATAGAATTGATCCTAATAAAAGATTTGATAATTTTATAACAGGGACAAGTAATAAATTAGCATACGAAGCATCACAAAAAGTTTCAGAAAATATATCTCACTATAATCCACTTTATATTTATGGTGGTGTAGGAATGGGTAAAACTCATTTATTAAATTCTATCGGTCTATCATTAAAAGATAAAAATAAAGTGATGTTTATCTCTGCCGAAAGATTTATGTATCAATTTGTTAAGTCCATTAAATCTAACGATATGGTAAAATTTAAAGAATATTTTAGAAATACAGACATTTTGTTAATTGATGATATTCAGTTCATGAATGGTAAGGAGGCAATGCAGGAAGAGTTTTTTCACACATTCAATGCATTACTCGATAAAGGTTCACAAGTAATAATCTCTGCAGACAGAGCCCCAAATAAGTTATCTAGAATTCAAGATAGAATTAAATCAAGGTTTGCAGGTGGGTTAGTAGTTGATATTCAAAAACCAGATTATGAACTTAGAAGTAAAATTGTTAAACAAAAAACAGAAGAGCTTAATATTTTTTATTCCAATCAAGTAAATATTTCTAATGAAATACAAAAATTTATTAGTACTGAAATCACAACAAGTATTAGAGAATTGGTTGGTGCGATTAACAGAGTTGTCTCTTTTTCAAGAATATATAATAAGGTTCCTAATTTATCTGAAGTAAAAGTTGTTTTAAAAGACTTGCTAAATATAGGTGAAAATAAAGTAACTATTGATTTAATTCAATCTACGGTTTGCAAATTCTTTAAGATAAGTAAAAATGAGATGCTATCTTCAAGAAGATCAAGGTATCTTGTCAGACCAAGACAGACTGCCATTTATTTAACTAAGATATTAACCTCTAAATCTTTACCTGAAATTGGTAGGGAGTTTTCTAATCGAGATCACACAACAATCATACATTCTGTTAAAACAATTGAAAAATTGAAGGAAAAAGATCCAGAAATGACTAACAATATTAATAACTTAAAAAATCAAATATTGTATACTAAAGAAAATGAAATTTAACGTTAACCAACAAGATTTACAACAGGCACTGAATTATTGTCAGGGTGTAATAGAAAAAAGAAGCACACTTCAAATTTTATCAAATGTTTTATTAAATGTTAGTAATTCAAATTTAACAATTACTGCAACAGACTTAGATTTAATATTTATTCATCAAATTAATAATGTAGAGGTTGTTGAAGAAGGAAGCACAACTACCACATCATCGACTATGTATGATATTATAAGAAAGTTTTCTTCAGGAAAAAAAATTAATCTATCTTTAACAGATGGTAGTAAGCTTCACGTTGAATCAGAGAAGTCTGTTTTCAATTTGAATTGTATTAGTGCATCAGAGTTTCCATTAACAGATGAAAATTTTAATCAAAATGAGTTCTCTATAAAATCTAAACAATTATTAAAATTATTAAATAAATGTAAATTCTCAGTTTCCAATGATGAAACAAGACACTACCTAAGTGGAATTTTTTTTCATCAAACTGAAATTGAAGATAAAAATTTTTTAACAGCAGCAGCAACAGATAGTCATAGAATGTCTATATCTAAAATAAGATTAGATCAGAAGGTAGACTTTGAGCCAATTATATTGCCCAAAAAAACAATATTTCAATTGTGCTCTTTATTAGAAAGTTATGATGGTGATGTAAAAATTTCAAATGTGAAGTCTAAAATTAAATTTGAATTAAATAATAGCATTTTAATTTCTAAATTAATCGATGGTAAATTTCCAAATTATATTCAGGTAATACCTAAAAATAACCAAAAGAAATTAGAAATAGACTTAAAGCTATTTCTTGACTCGGTTGATAGAGTTGCGTCAGTTTCACTAGATAAGAAAGATGGAGTAAAATTTAATTTGTCAAAAGATGTCTTAAATTTATCAGTTAATAACACTAATAGTGGTGATGGAAAAGAAAGTCTAAGTGTAAAATTTGATCATGATTTAGAAATTAGTTTTAATTCAAGATACTTGATTGATGTTGCCACACAGTTAGATGGAGATAAAATTGAAATTTATTTTAATGATACTGGTTCTCCAGCCCTAATTAAAGATCCAGGTGACTTTGATAGTATATTTGTTGTAATGCCAATGAAGGGCTAATTTAGAATATCTAGCTCAGAGTAAATAACATTCTCCAATTCCCTTAAGAAAATTTGTTTTTGTAATCCAGGTTCAATAGGTTTTAAAATTGAGATAGTTAAAATTTTATTAATTTTTTTTGAACCAACTATAGGCCAGGTATTTCCAGAGTTAATTGCTATTGGTTGGCATGAAATTTGCAGCTTTTCATAGATTCTACTGGAACCTTTTTTAAAAGGTGATCTATCCTCAGGTAGTAATCTTGTGCCTTGGGGAAAAATTATTAAAGGTCTATTTGATGAATTGATATGTTTTGATATATCGTCAAAAAAACCAAGGTTGTCTTTTGATATTTTGTTTCTTTTAATTGATATTGAACCAATTTTTCTAAGATACCATCCAAATATAGGTATCATTAACAACTCTCTTTTTAAAATAAAAACAGGAGAATTAAAGATAGTTTGTAAATAAAAAGTTTCAAACATTGATTGATGAGAAGCTGCTATAAAAAACTTTTTATTTTTAATCATATTTTCTTTGCCTTTAATTATTATTTTAGTGGATAAAAAGATCTTTAAACAAAAAGAGGTCCAATAACCCATAATTTTTCCACCAAAAAAAACTATCTTCTTAGGTAAAAAAATTGCTGGGAGAAATATTAAAGAAATAAAAACAATTCCAGTAAAAAAAAAAAGAGAAAATAAAAAATTTCTTATCATCTTTATAAAGAACTAAATAAGGTCTTCTATTTTTTGCCTTTTTTTAATGACGTTAATTTTAGAGCCTTTAATTAATATTTCTGTTGGCTTTGGTCTAACATTATAGTTTGAGCTCAACGACATTCCATACGCGCCAACATCACACATAACTACAAGGTCTTTTTCTTTTAGTTTTTGAAACTTTGTTAACGTTGTAAACTTATCAGTACTTTCACAAATTGGTCCAACAAACTCATAAATTTTTTTCGATGTCTCATTTGTCTTTATTGCAGGTAAAGTTTTGTGTTTTGCACCATATAATGCTGGTCTCATAAGATCATTCATTGCAGCATCCAATATAATAAAGTCTTTTTTATTATTTTTTTTTATATAAACAACTTTCGAAACAAGCGAGCCTGTGTTCCCAATAATTGATCTACCTGGTTCAAATATGATTTTAGAATCGTGATGCTTTAATAATTTTTTTATAGCAATTTTATATTTTTGATAATTAAGTTTTTTATTATTTTTTGCATAAGATATGCCCATACCACCACCAAGGTCAATAAATTCAAATCTATGATTACTTTTTTTGACAACCCTATCCACTACTTTAAGCATTTTTTCATATGGTCTATGATCTAGGATTTGACTACCTATATGAACACTTAAACACTTAAGATTAATATTCTTTGATAATTTAGAATAATTTACAAGATCAAAGAATGTTTTTTCATCAACCCCAAATTTATTTTCTTTTTTACCTGTTGAAATTTGTTTTAAAGTTTTTGCATCTGTATTTGGGTTTAATCTAATACCAATATTTACGATTTTTTTTTAGATTTAGCAATTCTTTCAATTTCATTAATTTCACTTTTAGACTCAGCATTTATTAATAAAATTTTTTTGTCAACTGCATAGCTTATCTCATACGATGTTTTCCCAACTCCTGAAAAAACTATTTTTTTTGGGTCTACGCCAGCTTTAAGCGCCAACATCAATTCCCCCATTGAAACTACATCTGCACCTAATCCAAATTTTCTAATTTCTCTAATTAGATTCACGTTTGTATTAGACTTTATTGCAAAACATATTAGAGGAGAAAATGATTTAAAGCTTTTTTTGAAGTTACTTATATTTTTTTTTAATTGTTGGTATGAATAGCAATAAATGGGTGTACCAAATTTTTTAGCAATATCCTGAACTTTAATTTTTTCGATAGAAAGATTTTTATTAATATATTTCATTAAATCTTAAATGTAAGGGCATTATTATTGGTAGCCTCGTAATTAAGGTCTTCTTTTTTTCCACAAGAGAATAGTAAAATACTGAATATTGTAATTAAAATTAATTTTTTTATCATTTTATACTTTTTTATATTTTATTATCATTTTTTTAATATTATCAAAAGATGTTCCACCATAAGATGTTTTTGAATTTACTGAGTTTTTTACAATAAATATCTTCAATACTTCAGTTGTAAGTTTAGGTTCAATTTTATTTAACTCCTCAATAGTCAGTTCATCTAATTTTTTCTTTTTCTTTTCTGCAAAATTAACAATCATAGCTGTAGTTTGATATGCTTTTCTAAACGGCATTGAGTGATTTTTAACAAGATAATCAGCTAAATCTGTGGCTGTGATGTAGCCTGAATTTGTGAGGTCTAACATTTTTTGCTTATTAGGTTTCAAGTTTTTTAAAACTTCATTTAGAATTGTAATACAGTTAATAAGAATTTCATTAGATTTAAATAGTATCTCTTTATCATCCTGCAGATCTTTAAAGTAAGATATTGGAAGGCCTTTAAGTATCGTTAGCATTGAAAATAAATTTCCATATATTGTGCCAGTTTTACCCCTTAGATATTCTAATAAATCTGGGTTCTTCTTTTGAGGCATTATTGAAGATCCTGTAACAACTTTGTCTGAAAGAGTAACAAGATTAAAACCATCTGAGTTCCAAATAATCAGCTCTTCAGAAATTCTCGAAATATGCATAGAACAGACCGACGCACTATATAAAAAATCTAAAACAAAATCTCTGTCAGCAACTGTATCTATTGAATTATTTGTCGGTTTTTTAAAACCTAATTTTTTTGAAGTAAAATTTCTATCAATATCAAAAGAAGTACCTGTTAAAGCTGCAACACCAAGGGGACATTCTGATAAACTTTCTAAGTTATAGGTAAATCTTTTTTTATCTCGACTAAACATTTCTATATAAGCCAATAAATAATGTGCAAACGATACAGCTTGAGCATTTTTTAAATGGGTAAACCCAGGCATTACTGTTTCAATATTTTTTTCCGAAATTTTAAGAATTGTTTTTATAATATTATCCAAATTTTTATTAATCTTTTTAGTTGCTGTCGTAGTCCACATCTTAAAATCAGTAATTACTTGATCGTTTCTTGATCTTGCAGTGTGTATATATCCTGCTTCTTCGCCAATTATTTGAAATAATCTTTTTTCAATATTCATATGAATATCTTCATATTTCTTATTGTATTCAAATTTATTTTTTAAAATTTCTTTTTCAATTTTATTTAGTCCATAAATTATTTTATTCTTAATTTTAAAAGAAATAATTTTTTGTCTAAATAGCATCTCAACATGTGCAATTGAACCTAGGATATCTTCTTTAAAAAGTTTTTTATCAATGTCTATTGAACTACCGATTTTCTGAAATAATGTAGAAGCATCTTTTTTTATTCTTGATCCCCATATTGCTTTATTGTTTTTATTTTTTATCATGATAATTAATTATACATATTTAGTATGAAATTATTAATAATATTTATATATCTAGTAACGATTAACTTTAGTTATGCTTTTGAAAAGCCAGACCTAAAAAATTTAGTTTTAATAAAAAATCCAAAATCATATGAGGATGTAATCTTCTTGGATATAAATCAAAAAAACGTTAATTTAGATGATTTTAAAGGAAAACTGATAATATTAAATTTTTGGGCTACATGGTGTGCTCCGTGTAAGGAAGAGATGCCATCTTTAGATAACCTTCAATCAAATACTAAATTAAATAATTTAAAAATCTTTCCAATAAACATTGGTCAAGAAGACCTAACCAAATCTGAATCTTTTTTTAAACAATTAAATATCAAAAACTTAGATATTTACATTGACGCACCTATTACCTTAGCGAAAAAATTTTCTTTAAGAGGAGTTCCAACAACTATTTTATTCAATAAAGAAGGAAAAGAATTTGCTCGGATTATAGGATCTATTGATTTTAACGACAATAAATTTATTAATTGGTTAAAGCTTTATAATTAATTTTTAAAAAAATAAGCAAAACAAACCAAAACAATTATAGCTATAAATTGAAAAAGTACCCTGTACTGCATTAATTTATTTGAATATTTTTTACTAGTTTCTCCCCCTTTAAACAGGGTTCCAATTCCTAAAATTAATACAACAGCTACAACCATCAAAAGTACTATACCGAGAATTTTTACTAATGTTCCAGAAATCATTTTTATACTGTAGTATATTTTTTTAATAAAAAAACATAATAAAACATCTATGACATTTTGTCTAACAACAACAATTGTAAAACCAGAAAATGATATATCAATTAAATATGCTGTTATTTTACTTCATGGATATGGTGGTGATGGAAAAGATATAAGTATGTTAACCTTGAATTGGAAAAGGTTTTTACCCAATACTATTTTTTTATGTCCAAATGGACATGAAAAATGTGAAATTAATCCAACTGGCCATCAATGGTTTGACTTAACTAAAGATGACCCAGAATATATTTTAGAACAATCTAAAAAAGCTGAAATAAAGCTTAAACAGTTTATAGAGGAAGTAAAAAATGAATATGATTTAAAAAATTCACAAATTTGCCTATCTGGTTTTAGTCAGGGATGTATGATGTCCATAAATTTGGGACTAATAAGTAGTGAAAACTATAATTGTATTATTGGTTTTTCAGGAAAAATAATAAATTCAGAAGATCTTATTAAAAGAAAAACTTCATCTACAAAAATGCTTCTAATACATGGAGATAAAGATGCCGTTGTATCACCAACTTTTCTATTAGAAGCAAAAGATTTCTTGATTAGAAATAATGTTGAGGTTGAGACAAAGATGATAAAAAATTGTGAACATCACATTCCAGTTGAAGCCTCTAGCACAGCGTTGAATTATATTAAAAATAACTTTCAAATTAATTAATATTCTATTTATTGATAAAATAATTTTTTTGAGTTAGGATTTTAGATGATTTTTACTGATCAAAATCTTTCATTAGAAAAATGCCCAGCACTTGTTTTAAATGCTGATTATAGGCCTTTAAGTTATTACCCGTTGTCACTGTGGAGCTGGCAAGATTCAGTGAAATCTGTTTTTTTAGACAGAGTAATTATAGTAAGTAATTACGATAGAATTATTAGAAGTCCATCATTTAATATGAAGTTACCAAGTGTAATTGCTTTAAAAAGTTTTATCAAACCCCAATCCAATCCAAGTTTTACAAGATTTAATGTTTTTTTAAGAGACAAATTTTTATGCCAATATTGTGGGAACGACCAAGAACTAACATTTGATCATTTGTTGCCACGATCTAAAGGAGGACAGACAAATTGGAACAATGTTGTGACTGCCTGCTCTTCGTGCAATGTAAAAAAAGGTGGCCGGTTATTAAAAAACTCAGATATGACACTTAATCAAGATCCTTTTCAGCCTACTACTGAAGATTTACATAAAAATGGCAAGCACTTTCCACCAAATTTTCTTCACAAGAGTTGGATGGACTATTTGTACTGGGATGTTGAGCTGGAAGCATAATTATATTTTTTCAGATATATTTATAGCAATTTTTGAGCCTGTTTTAATTATTTTATCTAAAATTGAGTACATACCCTTTTTTGTTGCCCCTTCGGCATAAGCTATGTCTTTATGATGCAATTCATCTTCTCTAAATTTAATAATTTTTTCTTTTAATTTTTTTTCATCATTTTTTAATTCTTTAATTTGATTTAAATAATGTTCGTCTATAACTTCTTCAACTGAAGCAGTACAAAGCATAGCGGCTTTTTTTCCTAACATTGTTGAACCAAATCCAAGTCCTACACCAAGGATATCCCATAAAGGTAAAAATTTTGTAGGTTTAATATTTCTTTTTTTGATCTCATTTTCAAAATAGTTACAATGTTCTTCTTCATGAATTTTCATTTCTTCAATTTTTTTTTTAAGATTATCATCCTTTATAAATGTGTTAAGAGCTAATAGTTGCCCCTCATAAATTTTTATTGCACCACGTTCACCAGCATGATCCACTCTAATAAATTCTTTTACTTTATTTTTATCTGTTTTTTTCATAAGTTAAAAAAAGTTTAGTTGTTATAACACCAAGTATCAAAGAGATAAAAATATTAAAGGTCGCAAGAGATAAACCAAAAATTTTAAAAGTTACATCCTTACAGCTCACAGACATTTCTTTTAGTTGGTTTAAAAGAGCTTCTTTTGACAGGTTATTATTTTCACTATTTAAATTACAAACTAAAGATTCTTCAATAAATCCTTGCTCTATACCAAAATGATAAAAAGCTATTAAAGTTGCAGAAAAAAATATTAAACTTAAAATAATTAATGAGATTTTTTCAAATTTTTTGGTAAATAAACAAGTTGAAATAACTATTATTGAAAAAGTATAAGGTATTCTTTCAATTAAACACAAGTTACACGGTTGGTGCTTTAATACATATTGAATAAAATATGCTGCAACCAAAGCAAAAATACTAAATAAAAGTATTAAATTAAATATTATTTTATTTTTAATTTTAGACATATTATTTAGTCACAAAATATATTGCACCTACAATAAGTACAATCAAAATACCTAAAATTGTAAACCATTTTGCAGCTTCAGTTTGCATAAACTTGTTAAATGAATCACCAAATTTAAATGAGAGATAAGAAACAATAAAAAATCTTAAACCTCTAGAAATTAGACATATTAAAAAAAATATGAATAAGTTAAAGCCAATCATTCCACTAGTTATTGTAAATACTTTAAATGGCAAGGGTGTAAAACCAGCAAGAAATAAAGTAACTAGCCAAATATAAAGACCAGTCCCTTTTGTTAAACTATCTTTAAGATTTAGAACCTTATCTTCATAACCATAAAAGCCTACTAAGGTCATTCCAACATCTAAAAAATATGAACCTATAAAGTAGCCCAATACACCACCAAGAGAAGAGAAAAATGTAGCAATAAAAAAAATTTTTAAATAATCATTTTTTTTAGCCACAACCATTGGAACAATCATGACATCCGGTGGAATAGGAAAAAAGGAACTTTCCACAAAAGAAACAATTGCTAAGAATATTTTTGAATTCTTGTGCGCAGCAAGATGTAAAGATTTTTGATATAATTTAATAAGCATTTTTTGGTTTTAATATAAATTAAGTTCTTATACTATTTAATTTTATAGTTATAATAATAGAAAATTAGGGCGAATGGCGGAACTGGTAGACGCGCACGACTCAAAATCGTGTTTCGTAAGAAGTGAGAGTTCGATTCTCTCTTCGCCCACCATAAGTTTATGAAAATAAATAAAATAAATAATTTATTGGAGTTGTTTTACAAACAATACGAGAAACAAAATAAAGAAAGTATTTTTTTACAATCATTAAAAGAACCTCAAAAAAAATACTCATGGGAAGATGTTTATTTAAATATTAATAAATTATCGGAAGAAATTTCCAAACATATTAAAAAAGGTGATAGATGCTTATTAGTATCAGAAAACAGACCTGAGTGGATGATATCAGATCATTCAATTATGCTCTCAGGAGGAATAACAGTGCCTGCCTATACAACCTATGTAGAAAGAGATTACGAATATATTATTGATGATTGTACACCAGCAATTATTATTATTTCAAATAAAACTCAGTATTTAAAGATTAAAAATATTATTCCAAAAAAAAAATTTATTAAAAAGGTAATTCTTTTTGAGAATATAGAAAATATTAATGAGGAATTTAATTTAAATATGGAGGATATTTTTAAAAGAAATAATTACATTATAAAAAATTTTTTTGATTTAAATATTCAAAGAAATGATATGGCATGTATAATTTACACATCAGGAACACAAGGCAATCCCAAAGGTGTTATGTTGAGTCATGGTGGAATACTTAATAATTGTGAAGGATCACATCAATTATTACAGACCTTTATTTCAAAAAAGCCAAAGTTTTTAACTTGGTTACCACTGTCACACTCATATGAACATACGGTGCAGTTTGTGCAGATAGTTGTTGGAGCAAAGGTTTTTTATGCTGAAAGCGTAGACAAATTAATTAAAAATATGGGTGACTGTTCTCCAGAAATAATGACAGCAGTTCCCAGATTTTATCAAAATTTATATCAAAAAATTAATTCAACATTTGATAAAGCTGAAGGATTAAAAAAATTTTTAGTTAAACAAACAGTAAATTTAGGAAGAAAAAAATTAGAAAAAAAACCGATATCATTAATAGAAAATTTTCTTAATTTTATGTGTGAAAAATTAGTAAGAAAAAAAATTAAAAATCAATTTGGAGGAAACTTAAAAGCATTTATTTCAGGTGGTGGAGCCTTAGATAAAGAAGTAGGTTCATTTTTAAATGCCATTGGACTACCAACACTACAAGGATATGGTTTAACCGAAACTTCTCCTGTGGTAAGTTGTAACTCCATAGATGAAATCAAAGTTGAAACGGTTGGAAGACCGTTCAAGGGAAATCTAGTTAAAATTGCTAACGATGGTGAGATACTTATTAAAGGTGAAAATGTTATGCTTGGTTATTGGAAAAATGATAAAGAAACAAAAAAAGTATTAAAAAATGGATGGTTATATACTGGTGATATTGGAGAATTTGATGGAGAATTCTTAAAGATAACAGATAGAAAAAAAGATATAATAATAACTCCTGGTGGAGATAATATTTCACCAATTAAAATTGAGAACAATTTAAATAAATCTGATTTTATTGAACAAAGTTTAGTTTATGGTGATAACAAACCATAC
>CAJQSW010000006.1 GCA_905616455.1 uncultured Candidatus Pelagibacter sp.
CATTGGAAGATGGTCTTTCAACTTTAACTGATTTTACGGCTTCCTTAATTTATCAATCAATTGTTACTTTAATTAATTTAAGTGAATATAAAGTGTTAACCGTACTTATCTGTGGTGGTGGTAGAAAAAATGAATCTTTAATAAATAGTGTTAAAGAAAAGCTCCCTTCTAATGTGAATCTTTGTCTAGTAGATGATTATAAAATTGATGGTGATTTTGTAGAGTCGCAAGCTTTTGCGTTTCTTGCAATCAGATCTTTTTTAAAAAAAATAATATCACTCCCCAAAACAACTAATATTAATAAACCTAGTTCTGGAGGGGTTCTAATTGAAAACTATTAAAATAAAGCAGACTCTTTTTTAATATATTTATCTAAGCTTTTTACTAAAACATCTTCAGTTTTAGTAAAAAAATGATTAGCATCATCTATCGCTTGAAAATCAACCTTAATACCTTTTTGCGCACTCAATCTTTTATCTAGATCGCTAATATGCTCTATGGGAACCAACTCGTCATTTTTTCCATAAATCATTAATCCTGATGTTGGACAAGGAGATAAAAATGAAAAATCATATACATTAGGTTGAGGAGATATAGCGATAAATCTATTTATCTCAGGCCTTCTCATCAGTAGTTGCATGGCTATTAAAGAACCAAAAGAAAATCCTGAAACCCAACATTGAGAATTATCAAAGTTTTCTCTCTCCAACCAGTCTAAAGCAGCCGCTGCATCAGCTAATTCACCTTGACCATTATCAAATTCACCATCGCTTTTTCCAACTCCTCTAAAATTTACCCTACAAACAGAAAACTCATTTTCCATAAATGTGTGAAATGTATCTACTACAACTTTATTATTCATTGTGCCTCCATATTGAGGATGAGGTTGCAATACTAATGCGATTGGTGATGTAATTTTATTACTCTTATAATACTTGGCTTCCATTCTTCCGGCAGGACCAGGTATAAAAACTTCTACAATTTTGTTATCCATAAGTGTTATTGATTATTATTCTCAAAAAAAATTACATCTATCATAAGTGAGCGACAATATGTTAACTTTTTTTCGTATTCTATACTTGACTAATTTAGTCAGGTTTGTATAAAAAGCCATAGTTTTAAGGGTAAATATGAAATTAACATCAAAAGGTAGATATGCAGTAATGGCATTAGCTGATTTAGCTAATTTTAATAGCGTAGACCCTGTATCTTTAAGAGATATATCTTTAAGACAGGGCATATCATTAGATTTTTTAGAACAAATATTTTCAAAGCTAAAAAAACACAATATAGTGAAAAGCACCAGAGGCATCAATGGTGGGTACGTTTTAAACAAAGATCCTGTCCAAATTAAACTGGCAAACATACTTAATGCTGTTGATGAAGAAGTTAAAACTGTTCAATGTAAAAAAGAGTCAAAAAAAGGATGTAATAGCAAAACATCAAAATGTATTACTCATAATTTGTGGGACGAACTTGAAATTCATATCAATAATTTCTTTGAACAAAAAAATTTAAAAGACCTTATAAGCAACAAGATAGAAAGTAGAAATTAAAATGGATGCTAGAGAAAAAGAAATAGAAAAATTAAAAGATTATAAATACGGTTTTTCAACCGATATTGAAAATACAAGAGCTCCCAAAGGATTAAATGAAGAAGTTATTAAATTTATTTCAAATATAAAAAAAGAACCTAAATGGATGCTTGATTGGAGACTAAAAGCATTTGAAAGATTAAAACAATTAAAAGAACCAAATTGGCAAAAACCAAAATATCCTAAAATAGATTACCAAGATCTTTATTATTACTCTGCACCAAAAAGTATGGATGACAAGCCTAAAAGTTTAGATGAGTTAGATCCAAAGTTACTTGAGACATATAAAAAATTAGGGATACCACTGCAAGAACAGGCAAGATTAAACGGTATAGCTGTAGATGCCGTATTTGATTCAGTATCAGTAGCAACAACTTTTAAAGGTGAGTTGAATAAAAAAGGAATAATTTTCTGTTCAATGTCTGAGGCAATTCGAGAACATCCCGAACTTGTAAAAAAATATTTGGGATCAGTAATTCCATTATCTGATCATTATTTTGCAACATTAAACTCTGCAGTATTTACAGATGGTTCATTTGTCTACATTCCAGAAGGTGTCAGATGTCCAATGGAATTATCAACTTATTTTAGAATTAATGCTACAGAGACAGGTCAATTTGAAAGAACATTAATTATTGCTGACAAAGGAAGTTATGTAAGTTATTTGGAAGGCTGCACAGCACCAATGAGAGATGAGAATCAACTACATGCTGCTAATGTTGAGTTAATTGCACTAGATGATGCTGAAA
>CAJQSW010000007.1 GCA_905616455.1 uncultured Candidatus Pelagibacter sp.
CCAATAAATGCTTCCTGAGGTATTTCAACTTTTCCAAACTGCTTGCCTCTAGCTTTTCCTTTCTTCTGTTTGTCTAATAATTTTCTTTTTCTATCTCTAGCGCCACCACCATGAATTTTTGTTAAAACATCTTTTTTAAAACCCTTAATTGTCTCTCGTGCTATGATTTTTCCACCTATAGCAGCCTGAACAGGTATCATGAAGTTGTGTCTAGGAATTAAATCTCTTAATTTTTCACAAACTTCTCTTCCAACTGTTTGTGCAAAATCTTTATGTACCATCATTGATAGGGCATCTACTGGTTCAGCATTTACAAGTATTCCAAGTTTTACCAGGTCCCCCTCTCTATGCCCAATAATTTCATAATCAAAACTAGCATAGCCACTCGTCATTGACTTTAGTCTATCATTAAAATCAAATACGACCTCATTTAAAGGTATTTCATAATTTAAAACTGCTCTATTTCCAGAGTAACTCAGGTCAGTTTGTACTCCCCTTTTATCCTGACAAACTTTTATGATCGCTCCTAAGTATTGATCTGGAGTAATAATTGTTGCTTTGATCCATGGTTCTTCAATATATTTAATAAAAGTAGGCTCTGGTAAACTTGAAGGATTTTGTAATTCTATAACCTCACCTTTATTCATGTGAATTTTATAGACAACACCAGGTGTTGTCGTTAGCAAATTTATATCAAATTCTCTCTCTAATCTTTCTGTTATAATTTCTAAATGTAGTAAGCCTAAAAACCCACATCTAAATCCTAATCCTAAAGCAGAAGATGATTCTGCTTCGTATGAAAAGCTAGCATCATTTAATTGAAGTTTACCTAGGCCATCTTTTAATTTTTGATATTCAGAACTATCTACAGGAAACAATCCACAGAATACAACTGGTTTGCTTGGCTTAAACCCTGGGAGCGCTTCTTGAAGTGGTTTACTTGCATCACAAATAGTGTCCCCAACTTTTGTTTCTGATAAAATTTTTATTCCTGTTGTTATAAAACCAATTTCTCCAGAATTTAATTCATTAACATCAGTTGCTTTAGGTGTAAATACTCCAACTTTTTCAATAATATATTCCTGCTTTGTGGACATCATTTTTATCTTCATGTTTTTAATAATTTTTCCATCAATAACTCTAACTAAAATAACTACACCTAGATAAGTGTCATACCAACTATCAACTAATAAACATTTTAAATCAGAATCTTTTTCTCCTTCTGGAGCTGGTAGTGATACAATAATTTGTTCTAAAATATCCTCTATACCTTCACCTGTTTTTCCTGAGCAAGGTATGGCATTTTCAGTGTCAATACCTATAACATCCTCTATTTCTTGTTTTGTTTTTTCTAAATCTGATGCCGGTAAGTCAACTTTATTTAAAACAGGGACTATCTCATGCTTGGTATCTAAAGCTTGGTAAACATTTGCCAATGTTTGTGCCTCTACTCCTTGAGTACTATCAACAATTAAAATAGATCCTTCACATGCATATAGAGACCTACTAACTTCATAACTAAAATCTACGTGTCCTGGAGTATCAATAATGTTTAGAATGTACTCTTTGCCATCTTTTGCTTTATAATTAAGTTTAACAGTCTGGGCTTTAATGGTAATCCCTCTTTCTCTTTCAATATCCATCGAGTCTAAAACTTGTGCCTTCATCTCTCTTTCTGTAAGGCCACCACATGTGTGAATTATTCTATCTGCTATAGTTGATTTGCCATGATCTATATGAGCAATAATTGCAAAGTTTCTAATATGATCAATTTTTGTCATGATTATGATCTAATCTTTGCATCAGTTTGTGATTCAACAGCTAAAATAATAAGTTGATTAATTTTATTCAAATCATCTTCAGTTAGTGTTTTCTCTAAAGATTGAATAGTTACATTTAAGGCAATTGATTTTTTACCTTCAGGTATATTTGCTCCTTCATAAACATCAAATACTTTGACAGATCTTATTAATACTTTGTCTACACTGGAAATAATCTCGATTAATTCTTGAGCCTTAAAATTTTTATCTAAAACAAAAGCAAAATCTCTTTCTGATTTCTGAAAATCTGAATATTTGTATTGCGTTTTTTGATCTTTTAATGATTTTTTTGGTTGTTTTAAATTATCTAAAAATATTTCAAATCCTACTAATGCTTCAACTTTAATGTCTAATTTTTTTAATATACTTGGATGAATATCACCAAAAAAAGCTACTACTTTTTCCTTACCCTTGTTTAGAAATATTCTTCCTGATTTTCCTGGATGATAATAGCTTGGTGTTTTATCATCAATGTAGAGTTTGTCTTTATTGTAGCCTGCCTCAGCTAAACTTTTAATGACATCACTTTTAACATCAAATACATCAACTAGTCTTTCTTTTTCCAACCAACTTTGTCTAGCTAATTTTCCTGATCTTAACCCACTTACTACTGTCTGTTGCTCTCCTGGTTGTGATCCTAAAAAAGTTGGACCTATTTCAAATACTGATAAATCTTTAAATCCCCTTCCTAAGTTCTTATTCAAATGAATAATTAAATTAGAAAAGATTGAACTTCTCAATACATCCAAATCAGAACTTATGGGATTAATTATTTTAATTTCTTTATTGTCTTCAATAAATAATTGATTAATTTTACTATCTGTAAAAGACCATGTAATAGCTTCAAGATAACCCTTGGAGGCTATCGATCTTTGTAAAAAATGAAATAACTTTTGTTTTAAATTTAATGTTGGTTTTTTTCTAACTTTTTCAGGTTCAATCATTTTAATTTGATCATAACCTTTAATTCTTACAAGTTCTTCCACCACATCAACTTCTTGGAAAATGTCAGGTCTCCAAGATGGTATAATGACATCCAGTAGCTCTTTATCCTCTTTTGTTTCAAATCCTAAGTTATTTAGGATTGTGATCATTTCTTTTTTATCAATATTAAACCCAGTAATTTTTTCAAATAAAGAAGGATTAAATTTTAATGATTTTTTTTTAACATCCCCAATTCTTTTAATATCAAATTCACTAACTACACCACCACATATTTCTTGTATTAAGGTAGCAGCTCTTTCAAGTCCCTGCTCAATTGATAATGGGTCAATACCTCTTTCAAATCTAAATTTTGCATCAGTATCTATATTTAGTTTTTTGGAAGATTTTCTAATAGACCGTGGATTAAAATAAGCAGACTCAATTAACACATTTTTTGTATCTAATGCAGTTCCAGTTCTTGTGCCCCCTATTATACCACCAAGACCCAATACACCTGATGCATCTGATATGACACACATCGCATCATCTAGTTTATATTTTTTATTGTCTAATGCCTCAAATGTTTCATCTTTTTTAGAATTTCTTACAACTATTCCTTTATCAATTTTATCAACATCGTATGCGTGAAGTGGTCTATTTAGATCAAACATTACATAATTTGTAATATCCACTATTGCTGAAATAGGTTTTTGACCTAGAGAAATTATTTTTTCTTTTAACCATTCTGGGCTTTCTATATTTTTTATACCTGTAATTAAGCAACTACCAAACGATGTACATGCCTGATCTTTTTCATCTTCAATTCTTATACTAATAGTTTGTTTATTTTTTTTATCTAATTTTTTTACTTTTTCATTTTTTAATGTTCCCGCACCTGCTGCTGCTAGATCTCTTGCTATTCCCCTTACTCCTAAACAATCCGCTCTATTTGGTGTAATCGAAATATCAATTACATTTACACTTTTTTTTAAAAAATAATTTTCACCTATCTTTTTATTATACTTTTCTCTTGAAAGTTCTGTAATACCATCACTTTCATTTGATAGATTTAGTTCAGACTCGGAACAGAGCATTCCATATGAAGTGACACCTCTTATTTTGCTTACCACTAGTTTCATTTGGTTTTTTGGTACTACAGCACCAGGAGGAGCATAAATTGTCAACAATCCTTCTTTTGCATTTGGTGCACCACAAACAACTTTAACAGGGTCACCTTTTCCAATGTCTACATCACAAACTCTAAGTCTGTCTGCATCAGGGTGTTTTTCTGCTTTTAAAATTTTAGCAATTATAAAATCATCTAACTCTCCAGATTGACTCTCAACGCCTTCTACTTCCAGTCCAACATCTGTAAGTTTATCAATAATTTGATTTTCATTAAGCTTAGTATCTAGATGTTCTTTTAACCAATTCGTTGTGATTTTCATCTACTTAGACCTCTATAATTTGTCGGCACATCTATTGGATCAAAACCAAAATGATTTAACCATCTATAATCACAATCAAAAAATGCTCTTAAATCATTTATGCCATATTTAAGCATTGCCAATCTGTCTATTCCTATACCAAATGCATATCCTTGGAATTCATCTGGGTTGACTTTTACGTTTTTTAATACATTTGGATGAACCATTCCACAGCCTAAAACTTCAAGCCACTTATCTCCTTCACCAATTATTATTTTTCCATCTTTAATTTCATAACCAATATCAACCTCAGCCGACGGTTCAGTAAATGGGAAATGACTTGGTCTAAACCTCATTTTAATTTTATTAACTTCAAAAAACTCTTTAATAAAATAATTTAAACAGCCCTTTAAATGACCCATACTTATATTTTTATCAATATGTAATCCTTCAACTTGATGAAACATAGGTGTATGAGTTTGATCACTATCTGATCGGTATGTTCTACCTGGTGCAATTATTTTAAAAGGGGGCTTATCATTAAGCATAGTTCTAATTTGAACTGGAGAAGTATGTGTTCTTAATAATAGTTCTTTTTTTTCATCAAGATAAAATGTGTCATGCATATCTCTTGCAGGATGATTGTCTGGTGTATTTAATGCCGTAAAATTATTATATTCATTTTCAATATCAGGACCTTCTTCAACACTAAATCCAATTTCTGAAAAAATTGAAGAAATTTCATCTATAACTTGCGATACTGGGTGAATCTTTCCTTGAACAAAAGGTCTCTCAGGTAGAGTTATGTCTATTTTTTCTTTTTTTAATTTTTCATTAATTTCTTTGATTTCAATATTATCTATTTTTGTAGTAATTAAATTTTGAAGTTCATCTTTTACTGAATTTAAATCTGCTGCAAAAATTTTTCTCTTCTCTTCCGCTACCTTTCCAAGTTCTTTGAATTGTGAACTAATCAATCCATTTTTGCCAAATAAATCAGTTTTAATTTGATTGACTTGATTCAAGTCTAAATTTTTTTTTAACTTTAAAAGAAATTCATCTTTTATTTTTTTAATATCAGACATACTGAGAGATTATTTCTTCACCGAAGAAAAACAATAGTGAAGATTAATTTAGTGCTGATTGAGCTTTTTGAACGATCGTTTTAAAGGCTTCTGGGCTATCGTAAGCTATTTCAGCTAATATTTTTCTATCTAGCTTAATTCCACACTTTGTTAGGCCGTTAATAAATTTTGAGTAAGTTAATCCTTCAGATCTAACACCTGCGTTAATTCTCTGTATCCATAAAGATTTAAACTCTCTTTTTTTAGTTCTACGATCTCTATAGGCATATTGCATAGCTTTTTCCATAGCTTGCTTTGCAACTCTAATAGTATTTTTTCTCCTGCCCCATTGTCCTTTGACAGCTTTTAAAACTTTTTTATGTTTAGCGTGACTTGTTACGCCTCTTTTTACTCTTGCCATTTTATCCTCTTAAACTGTAAGGCATATATGATTTAACTATTTTGCCATCTTGTTTTGACATAGCAGTCGTGCCTCTTAATTTTCTGATTTGTGAATTTGTTCTTTTAATCATGCCATGTCTCTTGCCAGCTTGGGCCATCATTACTTTACCTGTGGCTGAGATTTTAAATCTTTTTTTTGCTGAACTTTTAGTTTTTAATTTTGGCATAATTCTGGGGACTTATACAAATATTGGAATAGATTTACAACCTCTATTAAGCCCTATAAAGGCTGAATAACCATGATCATTTGCTTGCCATCAAATTTTGGGTGTAATTCTACTTTACCAATATCTTGCATATCAGCTTTTATTTTATCCATCAATTCTCTACCTAAGTGAGAGTGTTGTAATTCTCTACCTTTAAACCTTATAGTAAATTTTACTTTATCACCTTTTCCAATAAATTTTTTTGCATTTTTAACTTTAAAGTCATAATCATGAGTCTCTGTAACTGGCCTCATTTTGATTTCTTTTAATAAAACTATTTTTTGTTTCTTTTTTGCTACATTTGCTTTTTTTTGAGCATCGTACTTAAATTTACCCATATCAATAATTTTACATACAGGTGGTTTTGCATTTGGTGATATTTCAATTAAATCTAAACCTTGTTCTTTAGCCATTGATATGGCCTCATTAGTATTTAGTATTCCTATGTTAACACCATCACTTCCAATAACTTGAACCTCTGGTGCGGTAATCCTATTATTTGACTTAGGCCCTCTATCTTTGGTTCTTCTTTGAAAGTAATTTTGTTTAAAATCTGCCACTTAGTTTGATGATGCTTTGTTTAAAGCTGAGAATTTTTTTAAGAATAATTTTAATTCCATATTTTCTTGTTTGTTAGTATCTAGTCTTCTAATCGTTACTGAGTTACTGTCAACTTCTTTTTTACCACAAATCAACAAAAGTGGTATCTTTAATAAAGAATGTTCTCTGATTTTATAATTCAAATTATGATTTTTTAAGTCTACTTCAGAACTCATACCAGCATCATTGATTTTTTCATTAACTTCTTTTGCGTATGCATCAAACTCTTCTGAAATAGGAATCACAACTACTTGTAATGGAGCAATCCAAAATGGAAATTTTCCCGCATAGTTTTCTATGAGTATCCCTATAAATCTTTCTAAAGAGCCAAACAATGCTCTATGAAGCATTACTGGAACTTTTTTAGTTCCATCATTGCTGATGAAGGATGCATCTAATCTTCCTGGTAAATTTAAATCTACTTGTAAAGTTCCACATTGCCAATCTCTGCCAATAGCATCTCTTAAAACAAACTCAATCTTTGGACCATAAAAGGCTCCTTCACCTTTATTAACTGTGTATTCAAGTTTTGATGCTTTAACAGCATCTAATAAAGCTTTTTCTGCCTTATCCCAAACACCATCATCACCAACTCTTAGATCTGGCCTGTCTGAATATTTTAATATTACATTTTCAAAACCAAGTTCTTTATAAATATCTAAAATTAGATTTGTAACAATTAAACACTCTTCTGTAATTTGATCCTCTGTACAAAAAATATGAGCATCATCTTGAGTAAAAGCTCTAACTCTTAATAATCCATGTAGAGCACCCGATGGCTCATATCTATGTACTTTTCCAAATTCTGAAATTCTTAATGGAAGATCTCGATAACTTTTTAAACCTTGGTTAAATACCTGAACATGACCTGGACAATTCATTGGTTTAATTGCAAATACTTTTTCATCAGGCGTTTGAGAGGTATACATATGCTCACCATATTTTTCCCAGTGACCAGACCTCTCCCACAAAGCTCTATCTAAAATTTCAGGAGTATTTACTTCTTTATAACCCGCCTTATCTTGTCTACCCCTCATATAGGCTACTAACTTTTGGAACAATTTCCAACCTTTTTCATGCCAAAAAACTGATCCTGGACTTTCTTCTCTAAAATGAAATAAGTTCATTTCTTTTCCAAGTTTTCTATGATCCCTTTTTTCTGCTTCTTCTATTCTTTTTA
Source organism: uncultured Candidatus Pelagibacter sp. (assembly GCA_905616455.1). Next base: position 7,684 of record CAJQSW010000007.1, read on the forward strand.
AATATTTATCTAAATCTTTTTGGGAAGCCCAACTTGTTCCGTAAATTCTTTGCAACATTTCATTGTTAGAGTCGCCTCTCCAATAAGCTCCTGATACCTTTGTTAATTTAAAATATTTACCAATTTTTCCTGTTGAAGATAGGTGTGGTCCTTTACATAAGTCATGCCAATCTCCATGAAAATATATAGAAACATCTTCTCCATGAGGTATGCTTTCAATAATTTCAGCTTTGTATATTTCACCCTTTTCTTTAAAGTGGGATATTGCCCTATCTCTATTCCAAACTTCTCTTGTAGTCGGAACATCTCTATCAACAATTTCTTTCATTTTATTTTCAATTTTATTTAAGTCTTCTTCTGTGAAAGGCTCTTTTCTTGAAAAATCATAATAAAATCCATTTTCTATAATTGGACCAATAGTTACTTGAGTTCCTGGAAAAAGTTCTTGTACAGCCATAGCTGTTATGTGTGCAGTGTCATGACGAATAGTTTCCAGGCCTTCTTTATCCTTAGAGGTAAAAATTTTAATAGAACAATCCTTATCTATGACATAACTTAAGTCTTTGAGTTCTTCATTAACACTAATAACTGTAGCTTCTTTTGATAAAGATTTACTAATTTTTTCTGCAACCTCTATCCCTGTTACTTTATTTGGAAATTTAATACTGTTTCCATCTGGTAATGTAATTAATGGCATTTAATTTAATAATTTTTTGTACTCTGAATATGTAGAAAAACACATTTTTTCAACATTAAATTTCTTAATTATATTTTTTCTACCTTCAATGCCTATTAATTTCAATCTAGATTCATTTAAATTTAAAACTTCTATTATTTTTTTACTTAAAGACACAGGATTACTCGACTCAAACAAAAATCCAGACACATTATTTATTATTGTTTCATTTGATCCTCCAATATCACTCGCTATTATTGGTTTTTCCATTGATTGTGCCTCAATTGAAACTCTTCCAAATGCTTCTGGTTCTATTGAAGCTGAAACAACTAAACTAGAAACCTTGTAAGCTAAAGGCATATTTTGACAATGTTCAACGAATTTTAACTGGGGTATTAATCTATATTGCTCAGCTAATCTTTTTATCTTTTTACTATAAACATCTCTACCTTGATCACTACCCAAAATAACAGCACAAAAAGACTGAGGTCCTAATTGCTTGTTAACAAGGCTTAAGGCTTCAATAAATATCTCTTGACCTTTCCATCCTGTCAATCGACCAGGCATTAAAATTATTTTTTTATCTCTAGTCATACCCCAGTTTGAAAGAAGCTCATTTTCTTCATCCTCCAATGTTGTTGATGGGTCAAAATAATCAACATTAATACCTCTAAAAATTACTAAAAACTTTTTTTTTAAGTCTAAACATCTTGAATAGTTGTTTTTAATGTGTGAAAAAATAAAATTCGATCCTGCTATTATTAAATTAGATCTAACCATTACAGAGTTATAAAATTTTTTAATCAAGTTTTTAAAATTATAAGTACCATGAAAAGTTGTAACAAATTTTCTTCTTGTAATTTTTGTTGCAACTAAACATGACCATGCTGGAGCTCGGCTTCTTGCATGCACAATAGAGATATTATGAAATAGAATAATAAAAATTAAAGCTAATGAATTAAAAAGCATCAAAATTGGATTCTTACTATGCACCGGAAGTATAATCAATTTTACTTTTTTTTGATTAACAAATTTTAATAGTTCTCCTCCACTAGTAACAATATAAGATGAGCAGTCATTTTCTGGAAGATAATGAGCAAGATCATAGCAACCTGTTTCTGCACCACCATACCCAAGCTTTGGAATTACTTGCAGAACTTTTAATTTTGATGACATTTGATACAACTATATATTAAGAATTAACTTGAATAAACTGATATGAATAAATTTAAATACCTTAAAATCTCAAATAATAAGCAAATACGATATCTGCATAACTATTATCGAGAAAATCTCTACATTGTTTTTTTACATGGTTTTATGTCAAATATCGAAGGTGAAAAACCTAAGGCTATTTTTAAGTATGCAAAAAAAAACAAACTTGGCTTTCTTGCTCTTGAATATTCTGGTCATGGAAAATCTACTGGTAGATTTACAAATGGAAATATTAGTAAATGGTCAAAAGAAGTGGAAATAACAATTAAAAAAACGGTTAAAAAAAATAAATTTATATTAGTAGGTTCTAGTATGGGGGCCTGGTTATCACTTAATCAATTCAAGTGCTTTAAGGAACAGATTAAAGGATTTTTAGGAATTGGTTCGGCACCAGAGTTTTTACAAAATTTAATGTGGAAAAAATTTACTAAAAAAATGAAAAGTGAAATTATTAAAAAAGGAATTTATAATTTAAAGCATGGTAATTATGAATATCCAATAACTCATCAGTTAATAAAAGATGGAAGGAAAAATAAAATTTTACATAAAAAAATTAGATCACAAATAAATGTTACTATGATTCATGGAAGTAAGGATGAAGTAGTACCTCAAGGCTATTCAAAAAAAGTTTTAAAAATATTTAATAATGCAAAGAAAAAATTGGTAATTATTAAAAATGGTAATCATAGCCTTTCAAGCAAACAAGGTATCAAAAGAATAGAACTAGAACTACATAAAGTTGTCTCTAATATAATTTAATCCTTCTATGTAACTTGGAAAAATTAAATTATAGTTAAAGTAATTTTTTACTTTTTTATTACTAACTTTTTTAGACTCGTTGTAAAAATTCTTTAACATCTCACTTTTGATCGCGTCAACTTCAATATTTTCAATATTATTAATATTTAACATTTTTGCTCCATATAGAGTAATCTCTTTAGATGAGGATGGTTTATCATCAGATAAGTTATATATTTCTCCAGATTTAAACTTTGATAAAGATCTAAATAATATATTTGTAATATCCTCTACATGAATTCTTGAAAAGTAATGATCTTTCTTGTTAATCAACTTTACATCGCCTAATTTTAGACGAACTAAAATATTTTTTTCATTAGAGTAAATTCCTGACAACCGAAATATCTGAACTGGTAATTTCTTATTTTTTTCTAAAAAAGACCATGAATTTTCTGCTTTTAGTCTTGCAACACCCTTAATTGAGATTGGATTTGTTTTGCTATTTTCATTAACCCATTCACCTTTATGATCACCATAAACACTTGTAGCAGATAAATACGTTACCCACTTTACTTTAGAGATTTCTAAAAATTTAGAAAAATTTTTTATAACTAGGTCTCCTTGGTTTTCTGGTGGTATTGAAACCAAAATATGCTCTGCTTCTTTTAATTTTACTACTAAATTTTGATCAAATTTTTCACTGTTAAATAGATAACTATTATAATTAATGCCCATAAAAGTTTTTTTTGAGGATTCACTTCTAGATGTTGTTGATAAATTAATATTATATTTTTCAATAATAAGTTTCTTTATAAAGTTTTTTGCTACTTGGCCAAAACCAAAACAAAAAATGTTTATCTCCTTCATTTTAACTTACTTCTTTTATAATAGAGTTTAAGCTTATGGGATTTTTTAGTTTATCAATCATTTCTTTTGGGCAAACTTGGATAAAGTTAGAAATTTCTTTATCAAAATTTTCTATTATTTTTTTAGAAAAGTCTGAATTTGTCTCATCGCTGTGCTCTTGGACTAGATTTTTTAAATAAGTTATCCAATAATTTGTTTCTGGAATTTGCCATACTACAGTTTCTGGGTTTACTTTTTTGTCAAATTTCTTGTTTATGTCATAAATAAAGGCCATTCCACCTGTCATTCCAGCTCCAAAATTATCTCCCACATCTCCCAAAACTACAACAGTACCACCAGTCATATATTCACAAGCATTTGAGTCACAGCCTTCGATAACTGAAATTGATCCTGAATTTCTCACTGCATATCTCTCCCCAGCTTGACCTGCTGCAAACAACTTTCCAGAAGTTGCTCCATATAAAACTGTATTTCCGATTATCGTATTTTCCTGTGAAATTAAATTACTTTCATCTGGAAGTTTAACTACTATAATTGCACCTGACAAACCTTTACCAACATAGTCATTAGCATCACCTTTTAAAATAAGTTTTAAGCCTTTTATTCCAAATGCTCCAAAAGACTGCCCTGCTGACCCTTTAAATTTTAGAGATAAAAAGTTATCTTCTAATTGTTCAGAATCATATTTCTCATAAAGATGATTAGAAATTCTTGTACCAACGGTTCTATGAGTATTTTTAATAATATACTCTTTTTCAATAATTTTTACTTTTCCAATTTGATCTTTGATTTCAGGTAAAATTTCTTGATCTAAAGTATCTGGAACAGAGTTTATTTCTGGAACCTTGCAGTATCTCGTGTTCTCTCCAGGATCTGTTTGAACAAATAAAGGGTTTAAATCTAAATCGTCTAAGTTTGGTGAAGCTTTACTTACTTGTCTTAATAAATCAGTTCTACCAATTATCTCATTCATAGATTTAAAACCTATCTGAGCTAGAATTTCTCTTACTTCTTCTGCAATAAATTTAAATAAGTTAACTACCTTTTCTGGTGTACCAGAAAATTTTTCTCTTAGTTTTTCATCTTGAGTACAGACTCCAACTGGACACGTGTTTGAATGACACTGTCTAACCATTATACATCCCATGGCTACTAATGCGGTAGTTGCTACTCCATATTCTTCAGCACCCATCATGGCTGCAATAATAACGTCTCTTCCTGTTTTAATCCCCCCATCAGTTCTCAGAGTAACTTTATGTCTCAAATTATTCAAAGTTAAAACTTGATTGGCTTCAGTTAAGCCCATCTCCCAAGGTATCCCAACATATTTTACACTTGTTTGTGGTGTTGCTCCTGTTCCTCCATTATGTCCAGAAATCAAAATTATATCTGCTTTAGCTTTAGCCACACCAGCTGCAATTGTTCCTATACCAGATGATGCTACTAATTTTACTCCCACTCTTGCTTTTGGATTTGCTTGCTTAAGATCATAAATTAATTGTGCCAAGTCCTCAATGGAATAAATATCATGGTGAGGTGGTGGTGAGATTAGAGTTACACCTGGTGTTGAATGTCTTAACTTGGCAATTTCTTCTGTAACTTTAAACCCTGGTAACTGACCACCTTCACCAGGTTTTGCTCCTTGTGCAATTTTAATCTCTATTTCATTACAGTTATTAAGGTATTTGAGTGTTACTCCAAATCTTGCTGAAGCTATTTGTTTAACTCTAGAATTAGCACTGTCTCCATTTTTCATCTTAGTAAATCTTTTCTCATCTTCACCACCTTCACCACTACAAGAGGCTCCTTTAATTCTATTCATTCCTATAGCTAAAGTTTCGTGTGCTTCTTTCGATAATGCACCGTGAGACATACTTCCACTTCCAAATCTTGTTAAAATATTTTCGATTGGTTCTACTTCTGTAATATCTAAAGAAGGGTTTAAATTTTTTTCTCTAAATCCAATCAGATCTCTAAGGTGTATGGGTGGAAGATTATTAATACCTTTTGTATATTTTTTATAAGCTTCAAAAGAATTTGATGAAACTGCAGTCTGCAAAAGATGAATGAGATTACCCTGATATTGATGTACTTCACCATCTTTCCTATACCTATAAATTCCTCCAATTGGTAAAACTGAGTCTGTACCCTCAAATGCTTCTTTATGAATAGTTCTTAATTTTTTTTCTATTCCATTTAAGCCTATACCTGAAATTTTTGATAAAATTCCTGGAAAATATTCTGATGCTACCGTTCTACTTAAGCCAACTGTTTCAAAATTACATCCACCTCTATAAGAACTTATGACTGAAATTCCCATTTTCGACATTATTTTTAAAAGACCATAATTTACTGACTGTATATATCTCTCTATGCACTCATCGTACCCAAACTTCCCAAATAATTTCTTTTCAAACCTCTGATATAAGCTATCCAATGCTAAATAAGGATTAACCGTTGTAGCCCCAACACCTATGAGTGTTGCAAATGAATGTGTATCTAATGCTTCTCCAGTTTGCGCATTGATTGAAGCATAGCCTCTTAGTTTTTTTTTAATGAGATATGTATTTATTGCACCAACGCTTAATAGCATTGGAATTGGCAATCTTTCTTCAGAAGTATTTTTATCACTTAAGACTAATTGAGTAAGACCCTGTCTAACTGCAATTTCAGAATCTTTTTTAATTCTCTCTATAGAGATTTCAAGATTTTCACTTTTATCAAAAGTACAATCAATAGTTATTGATTTTTGACCAAAAAAATTAATGAATTTTTCTAACTGAGAGTTTGATAAAACGGGACTATCTAAAACATATATATTTTCTTCCGTTAAATTACTAAAATCTAAAATATTTCCAAGATTACCAAAACGAGTTTTTAAACTCATAACCTTGTTTTCTCTTAAAGAATCAATTGGTGGGTTTGTAACTTGACTAAAATTTTGTCTAAAGAAGTGATAAAGTGGCCTATAACGGTCAGATAAAACTGCAAGTGGGGTATCATCACCCATTGAGCCAATGGCTTCTTTCGCATCCTCCGCCATAGGATGAAGAATAAGTTCTAAATCTTCTAAACTATAACCAAAAGTATGCTGTCGTTTTTTAAGTTCATCGCCTGAAAAAGTAAATTTTTCATTGTTTATTGGGAATTTTTTTTCTAAATCAATTATTTGATTATTAAAATGTTTAAACTCTTTTGCCAGATAATCTTTTATCTCAACATTAGAAAACACCTTACCTTTTGCTATTCTTACGCCAAGAATTTCCCCAGGTCCCAACCTTCCCTTTTTAAGAATTTGTTTTTCATCAATTTCAACCATTCCCGTTTCTGACCCTGCACATAATATTTTATCTTTTGAAATAGTATATCTCATCGGGCGCAACCCATTTCTATCGGCAGCTACTATAACCCATTCATTATCAGTGGCTGCAATAGCAGCTGGTCCATCCCATGGCTCCATTGTGCTATTTAAAAAATTAAATAATTGTTGGTGATCTTTTGATAATGTTTGACTTTTTTTAGACCAGGCATCTGGAATTAGCATTAATTTTGCGAGAGGTGCTGATTGGCCAGAAATATTTAAAAGTTCAAAAACACTATCTAGTGCAGCAGAGTCTGACGATCCTGGTTGTATAACTGGTTTTAAATTTTCCATGTTATCAAATAAAGGACTGTCCATTTCTTGCTCATGAACTTTCATCCAATTTTTATTTCCCTTTAATGTATTTATTTCCCCATTATGAGCTAACGCTCTAAAAGGTTGCGCCAGATCCCAGCTTGGTGCTGTATTTGTTGAAAATCTTTGATGAAATATTGCAAATCTAGATATAAATCTCTTATCTTTTAAATCTAAATAAAAATCTGCGATAGACTCTGCCAAAAACATTCCCTTATAAATAATTGACTTGGAGCTTAGTGAACAAATATAAAAACTCTCTATTGCATCTTTAATTGCTTCTTTTTCAATTTTTCTTCTGGATTCATAAATTTTTCTTTCTAATTCTTTTTCTGTCAAATCTTTATTATTATGCTTAAATAATACTTGTGTAATTTCTGGTCTAGTAAAATTTGCTTTTTCGCCTAAAACTTTTGGGTTTACAGGAACTTGTCTCCATCCATAAATACTAAAATTACTTTTTGTGAGTTCACTTTCAACTAAAGTTCTTGCATTTTCTTGTGCTTGATAATTATTTCTTGGTAAAAAAATCATACCTACACAAATTTCTGAGCCATCATGGTTGTGGCCCGTAAGTTCTATTTTTTCAGCAAAAAAATCTGAAGGAATTTCTAAGTGAATTCCAGCGCCATCACCTGTTTTTCCATCAGCGTCAACCGCTCCTCTATGCCAAACTGCTTTTAAGGCGTTAATTCCATACTCAACTACTTTTCTTGATTTTTTGCCTTCTGTAGATGCGATTAATCCTACTCCACAAGCATCGTGCTCCATTTCTTTTGAATAAACATTACTATCTTCAAGAATTTTAAGGTTTTTTTTATAATTTTTCATCATGCAACTTTTTCTTTACTAAGCTCTTTGTTTTCTAAAAAACTTTTTATTGATATTGCTACGTCTCTTCCATCTTTTATAGCCCAGACAACTAAAGACGCACCTCTAATAATATCTCCAGCTGCAAAAACACCTGGTAAATTTGTTTCCATTGTATCAAAATCTGTTTTTAATGTTCCCCATTTAGTAACTTGTAAATCTTCAGATCCAAATAGTTTTGGTAAATTTTCAGGGTCAAACCCAAGAGCTTTAATTACTATATCTGCTTTAATATTAAAATGTGAATCATCTTGAATTTCTGGTTTACGTCTACCACTGTCATCAGGTTCACCAAGTTTAATCTTATCTACCATCAAACCTTCAACTTTATTTGTTCCAATAAATTCTTTGGGACTAGACAGCCATACAAACTCTACTCCTTCTTCCTCTGCATTAGCTACCTCTCTAGCAGATCCAGGCATATTTTCTTTATCTCTTCTGTATAGACATTTGACTGATTTTGCTTTTTGTCTAATTGAAGTTCTAACACAGTCCATTGCTGTATCACCCCCTCCAATTACAACAATATTTTTTCCTTCAGCATTTAAGGTTCCATCATCAAATAATTCTACTTTATCTCCTAGTCCTTTTTTATTTGAAGCTGTTAAAAATTCCATTGCTGGGAAAATATTTCCTAAATCTTTTCCTGGTAGATCTATTTCACGTGCTTTGTAAACTCCAGTTGCAATTAATAGAGCATCATGTTTTTTTCTTAACTGCTCTAAAGTAGCGTCTTTTCCAACTTCAAAATTTTGAACAAATTTAATTCCACCCTCTTCAAGTAATTTAGTTCTTCTTTCTACAACAAATTTTTCTAACTTAAAATTTGGGATCCCATAAATCATTAAACCACCAGCTCTATCATATCGGTCATATACTGTGATTTGATAACCTAACTTACGAAGTTGTTCTGCTGCAGCCAGTCCTGCTGGACCTGCTCCTATAATTCCAATATTTTGATTTTTTTCATTTTTAACTTTTATAGGCTTTACCCAGCCTTGTTCCCATGCATTATCTGTAATATATTTCTCAACTGAACCTATAGTTACTGTTCCATGTCCAGACTGTTCAATTACACAATTTCCTTCACACAATCTATCTTGGGGACATATTCTTCCACACACTTCTGGCATGTTGTTTGTGCTTTGTGATAATTCGTAGGCTTCTTTTAATCTTCCCTCTGCAGTTAATTTTAACCAATCCGGAATATTGTTACTTAATGGACAATGTACCTGACAAAAAGGAACTCCACATTGTGAACATCTACTAGATTGTTCGCTAGCCTTTTCGTTAATAAACTCTTTATAAATTTCATTAAAATCTTCTTTTCTATTGCCAACTTCTCTTTTAGGTGGAGTTTGTTGACCTATCTTTACAAATTTAAGCATTTTTTCTGACATATTTACTCTTTAATAAAATAACCATATAACACAGTTTTGAGTAATAAAAGACAAACAAGGTCAATATATATGACCTTAAATTTATAATAAATACTGTTAACTCTTCTTATTTTGATTTGTGCATATCTAATATGTTCAAATGGAATTGTTTAAATCATCGAATATTTAAGCTACGAACCTTTAAATGTTCTCAAATATTATTGAAATTATAATCCTATCAATAGTTCAGGGCATATCAGAATTTTTGCCGATCAGTTCATCAGCTCATTTAAACATTGTTGAGATAATCTTTAATTTTAATTCTAACTCACTAATGATTGATGTTAGTCTCCATCTTGGCTCCTTACTTGCAATAATCTTTTATTTTAGAAGAGAATTACTGGACCTTAGAAATAATCAAAAATTATTATCTTTATTAATTATTGGCTCTATACCAATTGTAATAGCTGGGTATATAATAAGCTCAACAGGTCTAGTTAATCTATTAGAAAATAATTTAAAGATAATTGCTTGGACAACATTAGTATTTGGAATTATTTTATATGTTGCAGACAAAAGTAAATTTGATAAAAAAATATCATCTAACTTAAATTTTAAAACAATATTATATATTGGTTTGTTCCAAATACTTGCTTTAATACCAGGTGTGAGTAGAGCGGGAATTACAATAACAGCTGCAAGACTTTTTAGATTTAATAGATTTGATTCAAGTAAAATTTCTTTTCTGTTGGCTATACCTGCTATAGCTGGTGCGAGTGTGCTACAATTAAAAAATGCTATTGAACAAAGCTTTGAGCTCAATTACCTTATACTAATATCAATCACTCTTTCTTTTTTATTTTCTTATTTTACAATTAAGTTTTTCTTGGACTATATAAACAAATTTTCTTTAAATGTTTTTGTAATTTACAGAATTATTATTTCAATAATTTTATTTATAATAATATATAATTAATTTTTTTTGAATATTGGTGCTAATTGTGAAAATAAAACACCAAATAAAATGAATAAACATCCAAACAGATTATTTATATCTAAAATTTGATCTAATAAAATCCAAGCAGCAATTGTTGCAAAAACACCCTCTAAAGAAAAAATTATTGCTGATGGAGCAGGGGATATATTTTTTTGTGCATATATTTGTAAAACAAATGCAAGACCTCCAGATAAAATTCCAGCGTATAAGATTTGAAATTTTTCTTTAAGAATATTAGACCAAATAAAGTCTTCAAAAATTAATCCTATAATTAATGATAGAGAGGCAACAATTAAAGTTTGAATTGCACCAATTGTTAATGGAAGGTTGTAGTTTTCTATAATTTTACCAGTAAAAATAATGTGTGTGCTCCAAAAAAAAGCACCCATTATTATAAGTGCATCACCAGTTCTAACTGTTGCGCTGTAAAAATTAGTTAGTAAATAACCTCCCATCACACAAAAAAGAACTGAAGGCCAAATACTCCAGTGGATTGGTTTTTTATACATAAAAAAAATTATAAACGGGACCATTGGAACATAGAAAATGGTAAAAAATGCTGCATTAGCAACATCAGTATAAAGTAAAGCCACTTGCTGAAGTGCTGATCCTAAAAATAAAGATAGGCCTATTAAAAGAGCTAAGTTGGTAAATTCTTTTTGATTTCTTTGTACTGATTTTGAGATATTTTTTCTTTCAAAAATAAAAGCTAAAGGTGCTACTGCTAAAAAGCCTACAAAAAACCTAACAGCATTAAAAGTAAAAGGACCAATATCGTCCATTCCCGTATCTTGAGCGATAAAAGTTGTTCCCCATATGAACGTACATAGTAAAGCACTAAATAATGAAGATGTTTTTGACATTAAAATCTATACAGCCAATTTATAAGCAAAATTTTTGCCTAAGTTTTCTTTTAGATCATTATTAAATCTAGCCGCTTCAGCACCATCAATTATTCTATGATCGTATGATAATGAAAGTGGTAACATTGTTCTTGTTTCAAATTTTCCATTGATAAAAATTTGTTTTTTTTGTGCTTTACCCACTCCTAGTATAGCAACTTCTGGATAATTTATTATCGGTGTAAAAAATGAACCTCCAATTCCTCCAAGACTTGTAATGGTCATAGATCCTCCAAAGAATTCCTTCTTATCTATCTTTAGGTTTCTACATTGATCACTTACTGTTTTCAATTCATTGCTAATATACGAAATACTTTTATTGTCAGCATTTCTTATTTTTGGCACCATCAAGCCATGTGGCGTGTCGACTGCAATTCCAACATGAAAATACTTTTTCATTGTTATCTTTCCATTTTCAATATCATCTATTGAAGAGTTAAAACTAGGAAACTTTTTTAAAGACGCAACTAAAGCTTTAACAATAAAAGCTAATGGAGTAATTTTTTTTCTTTCACCTGTATACATATCAGTAAGTGAAGTTCTAAAATCTTCCATTTCAGTTATATCTGCTTCATCATGATTTGTTACATGGGGTATTGTAGTCCAAGAATTAACTAGATACGTAGAGGCTAATTTTTTAACTCTAGGCATATCTTTAACTTCAACTTCACCAAAATCAGAATGAGAAAATTCACTAACAATTTTTTTTGATTGAACTTCAGTTTTATCTGAAGTTTTATTAATTTTAGAGGATATAAAATTCTTTACATCATCTTCTACAACTCTTCCTTGTCTTTCACTGCCAACTATCTCATTAATATTAACCCCAAGCTCTCGAGCAAATTTACGTACTTTTGGGCTTGCAGATGAAGCTTCTGAATTGTCTTTTTTTATCAAATTTTGTGTTTGTTTAGTTTTTACAATCTCTTCTACTTGATCTTGATTTGCGACCAGTTCTGCTTCTTTAATAGTTTTTTGTTCTATACTCTTTTTTTCTTCTCCAGATTGTTCTACAATTAATATTAAATCACCTTCTGAAACCCTATCTCCCACTTTAATTTTAACAGACTTAACCTTTCCATCAAAAGAAGCTGGTATTTCAACACTAGATTTGTCACTCTCAATTGTAATAAGTGGATCATTTTTTGAGACTGATTGGCCATTTGAAACTAATACCTCAATTACCTCAACTTCTTTAAATTCCCCAATATTTGGAACCTTTATCTCTTGATTTGGCATCTTATAGTTTCGTGGGCATTGGTTTGTTGCCATCAATATTATACTTCTTTATGGCTTCTTTTGCATGTTTTGATGCTATTAGCTGTTCTTTTGCTAATATACTTAATCCATAAGCAACAATATGCTCTTTATCAACTTCAAAAAATCTTCTCAGGTTTTTTCTAGTATCACTTCTTCCATAACCGTCTGTTCCTAAAGAATAAAAACTTTTATCGGTATAAGGTCTAATTTGGTCAGAATTCATTCTCATGTAATCTGAAGCAGCCAAAATTGGTCCTTCTGTTTTTCCTAAACACTGTTCTACATATGAGACTTTTTGGTCTTTATCTGGATTTAAAAGATTATATCTTTCAACTTCCATACCATCTTTTCTCAATTCATTAAAACTAGTAACACTCCAAATTTCACTATCTATTTGGTATTCATTTTGAAGAATTTCAGCAGCTGCCATCATCTCTCTCAATATTGTACCCGAGCCTAAAAGTTGAATTTTAGTTTTTTTATATCTATTAAATTCTTTAACTTTATACATTCCTTTAAGAATTCCTTCTTCACAATTTTTATTTTTTGGCATACTTGGATGTGAATAATTTTCATTCATAGTGGTAATATAATAAAAAACGTTCTCATTTTTTTCATGCATTCTTCTCAAGCCTTCTCTGAAAATTACAGCAAGCTCGTAATGAAATGTTGGATCATATGAAATACAATTTGGAATTGTCGATGCAATTAAATGACTATGACCATCTTGATGTTGTAATCCTTCTCCTGCTAAAGTAGTTCTTCCAGCAGTTGCTCCAATTAAAAAACCTCTAGCCTGACTATCTCCACCTGCCCATGCCAGGTCACCTATTCTTTGAAAACCAAACATGGAATAAAAAATATAAATTGGTATCATTTCAATATCATGATTAGTGTAAGAGGTCGCAGCAGCAATCCATGATGACATTGCTCCAGCCTCATTAATTCCTTCTTCTAGAACCTGTCCAGTTTTCTCTTCTCTGTAAGAACTTAACTGAGCAGAATCTTCTGGTTCATACTTTTGACCTTCGTGTGCATATATCCCTATTTTTTGAAAAAATCCTTCCATACCAAAAGTTCTTGCTTCATCAGGAATAATTGGAACTAATCTGGGTGAAATATTTTTGTCTCTTAATAAATTTGTAAACATTCTAACTAATGCCATGGTTGTAGACATTTCTTTTTCACCCGTTGATACTTTCATAAAATCAAAAATATCTTTTGCTGGTGCTTTAATAGGCTTTGAATATGTTGTTCTTTCAGGTAAGAAACCGCCAAGGCTCATTCTCTTTTCTTTAATATATTTAATCTCTAATGATTTTTCATCAGGCTTAAAATACTCAACATTTTTTACTTGTTCATCTGTTAATGGGACATCAAAACGATCTCTGTAGTACATTAAATCATCAACATCTAATTTTTTAGTTTGGTGGGTGGTATTAACACTTTCTCCGGTCTTACCCATTCCATATCCCTTAATAGTTTTTGCAATTATAACTGTTGGGCTACCTTGGTTTTTTGATGCCTGGTCGTATGCTGCATAAACTTTATGAGGGTCGTGACCACCTCTATTTAATCTCCAAATATCTTTATCTGATAGACTGGAAACTAACTTTTGTGTCTCTGGATATTTTCCAAAAAATCGATTTCTAACATAAGCACCATCTCTAGCTTTCATTGCTTGGTATTCACCATCTACAGTTTCATTCATAGCTTTAACCAAATGACCTGTTTTGTCATTAGCAATCAAAGAATCCCAATAAGACCCCCAAATTACTTTAATTACATTCCAGCCAGCTCCTCTAAAGCTTCCTTCTAATTCTTGAATAATTTTTCCATTACCTCTTACAGGTCCATCTAACCTTTGAAGGTTACAGTTTACGACAAATATTAAGTTGTCTAACTTTTCTCTAGCAGCTAATCCTATTGCACCTAAAGACTCCGGTTCATCCATCTCTCCATCACCAAGAAATGCCCAGACCTTTCTACCTTCATCTTTAATTAATCCTCTATTGATTAAATACTTCATGTATCTCGCCTGGTAAATTGCAAGCATAGGTCCTAAGCCCATCGATACAGTTGGAAACTGCCAAAATTTTGGCATCAACCAAGGATGCGGATATGAAGAAAGTCCACCTGGTTTTACTTCTTGTCTAAAACTATCTAATTGTTTTTCATTTAATCTACCTTCTAGAAATGCCCTTGCATAAACACCTGGTGCACTGTGACCTTGGAAATAAACTAGGTCACCACCAAATTTATTATTTTTGGCTCTCCAGAAATGATTCATACCTACGTCATAAAGTGTTGCTGCTGATGCAAATGTACCTATGTGACCACCTAATTCAGGAAATTTTTTATTTGCTCTCACAACCATGGCTGCTGCATTCCATCTAATTAAAGATCTGATTCTTCTTTCAATATTCTGATCACCATTTGATTTAATTTCTGCTTCTGGTGGGATTGTATTGATATAAGGAGTGTGTTGAGTGTAAGGGATGTTTGCTCCTTCTCGATAAGCTTTATTAATTAATTCTTTAATCAAAAAATGAGCCCTTTGATTTCCATCTTTTTCAAAAACTGCAGACAAAGATTCTAACCAATCTTGAGTTTCTAATGGATCAATATCATTATCATTTGTAACCTGAATAATTATTTGTTTTTTTTCTTCAACTGGATTTTGCTGAGTAATTTTTTCTTTTTTTTCATTCTTTAAAACTGTTTCTGCTTGTTTAATAATGCTTTCTGTGTCTTTGGGAATTATCTCTTCTAAAGGACTTTTTTTTGAAGACTCAATACTTAATAGCAAATCTCCCTTGGAAACTTTATCACCCACTTTAACATTTACAGATTCTATTTTCCCTGAAATTGTTGATGGAATTTCGACACTAGATTTGTCACTTTCAATAGTAACAACAGGGTCATTTAATTCAATTTGATCACCTGACTTTATTAAAAGTTCAATAACTTCAACTTTTTCAAATTCACCAATATCTGGAACAAGTAATTTTTCGCTCATTATTTAAATCAATTTATATACCTAAAAAAAAGTATATCTCTTATTATTTTGACACATTTAGTCTTTTGATCATTGCTAATAAAACATAATATTTTATAAGTTAAATTACATCAAAAAGTTTGATATGTTGGGTAAATTATTTAATTAAGGACCGCTGGCCAAATTGGATAAGGCGCTCGGCTACGAACCGGGAGATTCCAGATTCGAGTTCTGGGCGGTCCACCAAAAAAAAGGTATATAGAATGTTAGATTGGCTACTAAAATCATCACTAGAAAAATCAGTTATATATTTTTTTATAATTGTTTTTATAATTTTATTAATTTTAACTTTTGTATTATAAAAAACTATGAGTAATGAATTTGAACAAATAAGCATTAAGCCTGGTTTTATGAAGCACAATGGTGGTATTTTATTTAAAACTATTTCTGAAACAGAATATGAATTTAAAACTATAATTAATGCAAACCATTTAAATGCAGCAGGAATAACTCATGGTGGTTATTTGTCAGCTTTAATTGATGCGGGAGCAGGAACAGCTGCTCATAGAGCCTCAGGAAATGCGCCATGTGTAACTATTTCACTGGATTTAAAATTTATTGGTGCGTCTAAAGTGGGTGATGAAGTTACTGGTTTTACAAAAATTCTTAAAAAAACTAACACACTGGTATTTTTATTTTGTGAGCTGAAATGTAATGATAAAATTATAACCTCTGCATCAGGTATATGGAAAATATTAAAAATAAAACCTTCCAATCTGGGTCCTGGTGGATAATTATTCTTTTCGTCTAGAGTTTAAATAGCCAAATATAATTAGTAATAAAATTGCTATTGGGTAAATTATTCCTTTATTTGGTCTATCTGCATTTTCTAATTTAAATTCACTTATATAATCACCAGTTTCAAACCCACTTTTTTTGGCTTCGCTATTCCACTGCAGGATATCCACAATAACTCTGCCATCTTCTCTGATTAAACTAATTCCATATTGTTCTAAACTATACTCTGAGTCAAAAGTATTTTTATTAATTATAAATAACTTATATCTCTCACCATAATTACTTGGACGTGTTACTTTAAATCTAGCTTCCTTATTAGGATCTAGCTTCATTGAATGAATTTTATTAATATTCATATAATTGTATTTTGGGTAAAATTTATTTAGAACAAATTCTGGTGCTAATAGTGAAATAGAAATTAATAAAAATATTATTATCTCATACCATCTTAATCTATTTATAAACCAAGCTTGGGTCGCAGAAGTAAAGACCAATATTCCTATTAAAGATGTAGCAATTACTAGCAGTCCATGCCAAACATTTTCAATTCCTATTAGCAATAATTCATGATTAAATAAAAACACGATGGGTAAAATACCTGTTCTTAAACTGTACCAAAAAGCTTGCAGACCAGTTTTAAGAGGGTCGCCTCCTGAAATAGCAGCAGCAGCATATGATGCAAGACCAACTGGAGGAGTGACATCAGCCATTAAACCAAAATAAAAAACAAATAAATGAACTGCTATAAGGGGAAATACAAACCCAGATGCATTCCCAACATCAACCAATACTGTTGCCATTAAAGAAGCTACCACAACGTAATTTGCAGTGGTTGGAAGGCCCATACCAAGTATTAGACATAAAATTATTGTTAGAAATAGTAGAATAACAACATTATCTTTTGCAATAAATTCTATAACTATAATTAAATTTGTACTTAACCCTGTTGAACCGACGGCTCCAACTATTATGCCAGCTGTTGCTATTGCTATTCCAACACCAACCATATTTAAGGCACCTTTTTCAAAACCAACTATAGTTTGATTGAACCAAGTTTTTATTGCTACTTTAAAATCTGAATTTTTAAATAATATATAACCAAGATTTACAATTATTAATGCAATCGTTGCAAAAAATATTGAGTATGAGGCAGTAAACCTTAAATAAACCAGCATATATACCAATACAAAAATAGGTATTAAAAAATGTAATCCCGATAAAAATGTTTTCTTTAAATTTGGAATATCCGCATCGTCCATTCCTTTTAAATTTAATTTTAACGCTTCAAGATGAGAAATATAAAACAATGCTACATAAGAAATAATTGCTGGCAAAAATGCATGCTTAACCACTTCAAAATAAGTAACTCCTAAAAAACTTGCCATCACAAATGCTGCAGCTCCCATTACGGGTGGCATTAATTGTCCGTTAACTGATGATGATACTTCTATAGCACCAGCTTTTTCTTTAGAAAAACCAGTTTTTTTCATAATTGGAATTGTAAAAGTTCCAGTCGTAACTGTGTTTGCAATTGAAGATCCTGAAATTAAACCAGTCATTCCAGACCCTAAAATTGCTGCTTTTGCAGGTCCTCCTCTCATTTTACCAACCATAGCAAAAGCTAAATCTAAAAAATATTTACCCCCACCAGCTGTTTCTAGGAGTGCCCCAAATAAAACAAATAAAAAAATAAAATCTACAGAAACGCCTATGGGAATTCCAAATATAGCCTCTTGATCAAGCCACTGAAATCCAACTAATCTATTTAATGAAAGTCCACCATGAGAAATTATTTCCGGTGCATATCTACCAAAATATGAAAAGAGTAAAAAACAAACTGCAATAATGACTAATGGTAAACCAAACACTCTCCTTGTTGCTTCAATTAATATTAAAATTCCACAACTTCCAATAATCAATTCAACTGGTAAATTAAATTTTTCCCAAATTGTAATGGTTAAAAGAATTCCCCCTCTATCAACTAATTGGTCATAAAAAAAATAAATATATAAACAACAAAATGCAGCAATAAAACTAATTAAAATATCAAATATAGAAATTTTTTTTTTTTTAGAGATTGGATAAATTAAAAAAGCTAAAGTTAAAGCGAAACCTAAATGAATTGCTCTAGCAGGAAGTCCTTTAAACATTCCGATATCAAACATAAAAGGAAATGGAGAAGCATACCAAAGTTGGAATAATGACCAAATAATTGCAATACTTCCAACAATTTTTAAATGTAGTCCAGTAAGATTTCTAGTTGGAGATAAATCCTCACTAATCTTACTCTCTACTTTATCATCAATATTTTGATTCATATTCAAAAAAAATACTCTATAACAAAAAAAAGGCCCAATAAATATATCAGGCCTTTTAATCTAATTAAGGAGTTGGATTACATTAATCCCACTTCTTTATAATATTTAATTGCACCTGGGTGTAATGGAGCTGACAAACCAGCAGCTATCATGTCTTCTTTTTTTAAAGAAGCAAAAGCAGGGTGTTGTTTTTTGAAATCATCAAAATTTTCCATCACAGCTTTAACAACTAGGTATACAAGTTCATCAGAAACACTAGCCGAAGTTACTACAGTAGCTTTAACACCAAAAGTAGTTACATCTTTTTTTTGTCCTGTGTAAGTGCCAGCAGGTATTACAGCTTTAGCATAATAAGCAGCACCATCAATTAGTCCTTGAACTTCAGGACCTGTTAAGTTGATGGGTAAAGCTTTTGCTCCACAAGAAGCTGCATTCTCCATAGCTCCATTCGGAAACCCTACCGAGTAACCAAAAGCATCAATCTTACCATCACATAATGCTTTTACTTGTTCAGATGAAGTTAATTCAGTAGTTGATTTAAAGAAACTATTATTAACTCCCTTTGCATCCATAAGTACTTCCATAGTTCCTCTTTGACCTGAACCAGCGTTACCAATGTTTACAACTTTTCCTTTAAGCCCAGCAAAATCTTTTACTTTTGCTTTTTTTCTTGCCCAAATTTGAAAAGGTTCATTGTGTACTGAGAATACAGCTCTTAAATCACTGTACTGTTTGCCTTCCCATTTGCTTGATCCATTTACAGCATGATATTGCCAGTCAGACTGAGCTACACCAAATTGAAATTCACCAGCTGCGATTTGACCAATATTATAGTTTGATCCACCAGTTGAAGGTGCTGTACATCTGTAAGCTTTATCTATACCTTTTTTTCTTCCGTGTTCTTTAGCAATTGCTGATTTGTGTAGCATTTTACAAATTGCATTACCAGTTTGGAAATATACTCCAGTTGGTCCACCTGTTCCTATCGTGAAAAACTCTGCAGATTTTGCAACACCGGTAAAAGATAAAGATGCAGCAAAGATTAGTAGAGCACTTGATAGAGATGTTATTACTTTTTTCATGTTTTCTCCTCTATATCGTTATTTTTATTATTAAATTAAACAGTAATTAAGTGAGTATGTATACCAAGTAATTATGTTGATGTTGACCATTTTTTTAACCTGTCCACACCATCAACAATCTTAGGTGCAAGTTTTAAAATTAAGTTCTTATCAATTGTTTGTCCATTTTGAGTTTGCTTCATAAACTCTTGACCATCAAAGTCTGTAAAGCTTAGTCTTGCTAACATTTGATTTTTATCAAAACCAAAATCTGATCCTGGTAATAACGCTACACCTGTCTCCTTTAAAATATTGTCACACATTTCTGATGATGTATTAAATTTTTTATTTAAAAATTCTGGCATAAGATAAAACCCACCTTGGGGCTTATTAACTAAAACCTTGTTTGATTTTAGGTTTTC
>CAJQSW010000008.1 GCA_905616455.1 uncultured Candidatus Pelagibacter sp.
ACTTGAAGAAAAACCTAATAGAAGTTGGTTAAGAAAAATACATGAGTGTGGAGATGAAAAACTTTTAAAATATTTTTTAAAAGATATGGAGGGTTATAATATTAGAAATAACCAAGAAACATTAGAACTACTTTGGGAATGTTGTCAGATTCCTGATTTTGTAAAAAAAACTTACGGCAATCATCTTGAGGTAGTTAGTAAGGTTTTCAGCTTTTTAAATAGTAGGGATGGCAAAATTACTAATGATTATATGAGGTTACAGTTATTAAAATTGGATAAATTAGAAGGAAATGTTGATTCTCTGTCAAATAGAATTGCAAATGTTAGAACTTGGTCATATGTTTCAAATAAAATCAATTGGGTTGAAAGCCAAAGTTATTGGATAGAAAAAACAAAATTATTAGAGGACAGATTATCTGACAGACTACATGAAGAGCTTACTAAAACTTTTATCGATAAAAGAGCCAGTGTGCTTGCAAGAGGATTAAAACAAGATATGGAATTCAAAACTGAGATAATGGAAGATAATAAAGTAATAATTGATGAGCAGTTTATTGGTGATTTAAAAGGTTTAAGATTTGAGATGGATTTAAAAGCTGGTGCACTAGAAACTGATATTAAATCATTAAAAAAAGCAGCAAGACAAACAGTGGGTCCAGAACTACAAAAGAGGATTCAATCTATTATAGACACAGGGTTAATAGAAATAAAAGATGATTTTAAAATTTATTGGAAAAATTTTCCTATAGCTAAATTAATAGCTGGTAAGGATTATTTAAGCCCTGATATATTTTTAATAGTAGATGATATTTTAGAGAATGATGACAAGCAAAAGTTGTCAGAATTTATTGAAAATTGGATTAGAGAAAAAATAAATCTAGTATTAAAAAGTCTAATTGATTTAAAAGATTTAAAAGAAAGCAACTCATCAATTAAAGCTTTGGCTTACCAATTATATGAAAACAATGGTGTAATTAAAAGAGAAGTAGTAGTGGAATATTTAAAAAAACTTGGTCAAGATGAGAGAAAAATTTTAAGAGATTTAGGTGTAAAATTTGGTAGATATCATATTTTTTTATTTAGATTATTAAAGCCTGAAGCTGTTTCTCTAAGAACCCTACTGTGGAAAAATTTTAATCAAACAAACTTTTCTCTAACTCCTCCTACTTTTGGTTTAAATTTTTTAGATGATAAAAATATAAAAAATAAAAACTTTATGCTTCTTTGTGGCTTTGAAAGTTTTGATAATTATTTTGTTAGAATAGATATTTTGGAAAGATTATTTGTACAAATCATAAACGCTGACCCTGAAAAAGGTAAAGAAATCAAACTGGTTCCTGAAATGCTTAATTTATTAGGATGTAGTAAAGAAAATTTTAAAAAATTAATTGAAAAAATGAATTATAAAATACTTGAAAAAGATAAAGATATTTACTTCAAATACAGTCCCCAGAAACAAATTAAAAAGATGTTTAAAAAGACAGCTTCTATAAATAATCCATTTAAGATATTAAAAGATTTAAATTTTAATTCATGATCAATTTTTTTAAAAACAAAGAGAATGAGAAAGATATCGTCAATGATGATAAATCTTACTCTAATATTGCGGCTCTATTAATTCATGCAGCAAAAATTGATGAAAATTATGAAAATAAAGAGAAAGAAATTATTAAAAAAACTTTAATTGAATTGGGTGCAATAAGCACAAGTATAGATAAAATAATGCTAGATGCCTCAGTTATTGAAGAAAATTCAAACCAAATACTAGATTTTACAAGAGAGGTTAAAAACGCTCCTGAATTAGATAAAATTAGAATTGTTGAATCTTTATGGAAAATTATTTACTCAGATGAAAATGCAGATATGTATGAGACAAATTTAATGAGGAGGCTTTCTGGTTTATTATATATAGATGCTAAAGTTATGGGCGACTTAAAAGAAAAGGCAAAAAAAGGATTTAAGAAATGACCTACGTTGTAAATGACAAATGTATTAAGTGTAAATTAATGGACTGTGTAGAAGTCTGTCCTGTTGATTGTTTTTATGAAGGTAAAAATATGCTTGTAATTAAACCGGAGGAGTGTATAGATTGTGGCGTTTGTGAGCCAGAATGTCCAGTCGATGCAATAGTAGCAGATACTGAGTCTGGAAGCGAAAAATGGCTTGAATTAAATACGAAGTACTCTGAAATTTGGCCAAATATAACTGTTAAAAAAGATCCTCCAAAGGACAACGAAAAATATAAAAATGAAGAAAACAAATACGACAAATATTTTAGCGAAAATCTTTAAAAAAACTCCTGAAAAAAAGATAAAAAAAAAACCCGCAACTAAGGTTACTAAAAAACCAAAAACTAAAGTAGCTAAAAAAATTATTCTTATAAAAAAAACTAAAGTATCAAAAAAAATCAAGAAAAATTTAAAAACGGTTTCTATAAAACCTAATCTTCAAAAAGTAGAAGTAAAAAGTGATAATTTAAGAATTTCAAAAAGTAATGAGGTTAAACCTGAAATTCTAAAAGTAAAAAAACAGGAAACAGCAAAAAAAGAATATAAGGTTAAAGACTATGTTGTTTATCCAAAACATGGTGTTGGACAAATTACTGAATTTAAAAAAATTAATATTGGTGGAATTGATGTTGAGACATATGTACTCAAATTTGAAAAAGATAAAGCTAATGGAATGGTTCCAGTAAATAAACAATCTCATCTTAGACCCTTGGCAACTATTAATCAGGTTAATAAATGTATATCTATTTTAAAAAGTAAACCAAAAATCAAAAGATCGATGTGGAGTAGAAGAGCACAAGAATATGAAGCTAAAATTTCTTCAGGTAAAATTTATGAACTTGCTGAAGTTGTTCGAGATTTAAATAAAGGTGATGATCTAATGGTTGATCAATCTTATAGTGAAAGACAACTTTTTGAAAAGGCTTATGAAAGAATTTTATCAGAATTCCAAATAGTAATGAATGTACCATTAGAGGATACACAGAAAAAATTAGATAAAGCGTTAAAGAGAAACCTTGAGGTTCAAGCAAAAGCTATTGAAACCTCTACTAAACTTGTTGAGCCAGAGTCATCTGAGGCTGAAACCACTACCGATACTGAAGATTAGAAATTAGCTAAAAAAAACGCCTCTCACACAAAATGTTATGAGAAGCGTTTTTTGAAAAGATTAAGATACTATCTTTTTCTTTTCTTCGCTTTTTTAGCTTTTTTAGCTTTTTTCTTAGTTTTCTTTTTAGCTTTTTTAGCTTTTTTCTTTGTAGCCATCTTTAGCTCCCTGTTTAAGTTAAACGAA